>JANNVY010000001.1:0-1885 GCA_031408375.1 Pseudomonadota bacterium
GGCCCGGCAAGGCTTTGCGCCGACTGTATCTGTGGCGGGGGCTGGGGTGACAAGGGGCCGACTGGGCCTGGGTACACACACTCCCCGAAACGTCGTGTCCTATTCTGCGCCGCCCCCGCGGGGTGTGTGTGTCCCCAGACGGCGTCCCCAGCCGGCGCGCGTTGCCACCGCGCCCGCCCCTCGATAGGGTCGCGCCGCTCATGACCGCCCCGACCCTGTCCCTCGCCGATATCCAGGCCGCCGCCGCGCGCATCGACGGTCACGTCCTGCGCACGCCGTTCCTGCATTCGCGGCCGCTGTCGACGCTGACCGGCGCAGAGATCTGGGTGAAGTACGAGAACCTGCACTACACCGCCTCCTTCAAGGAGCGCGGCGCCTGCAACCGGTTGAGCCAGATGGACGCCGAGCAGCGTGCCCGCGGGGTCGTCGCGGCCTCTGCCGGCAACCACGCCTCGGCGCTCGCCTACCACGGCCAGCGGCTGGGCATTCCGGTCACCATCGTGATGCCCGAGGGCACGCCCTTCGTGAAGGTCGAGAAGACCCAGAGCTTCGGGGCCACCGTCGTCATCGAAGGCGCCGGCTTCGAGGACGCCACCGTCCACGCCCACATGCTGAGGGATGCCAAGGGCTACACCTTCATCTCCGCCTTCGACGACATCGGCATCGTCACCGGCCAGGGCACCTGCGGCCTGGAGATGCTGACCGACGTGCCCGACCTCGATGCCATGGTGGTTCCGATCGGCGGCGGCGGGCTGATCGCCGGTTGCGCCACCGCTGCCAAGGCGCTGAGCCCCGACATCAACGTCTATGGCGTCGAAGCCGCCATGTACCCGTCCTTCGTGGCCCGCCGTCAGGGCGACCATACCTGCAAGACCTCCGGCTCCACGCTCGCCGAAGGCATCGCCATCAAGGCGGTGGGCGACATCCCCTTCGCCATCGCCGACCCGCTGGTCGACGAGGTTCTGGTGGTCGACGAAGAGGATTTCGAGAAGGGCGTCGCCTTCTTCGCCACCGTCGGCAAGACCGTGGCCGAGGGCGCCGGGGCCGGCGGCCTGGCAGCGGTGATGCGCTTCCCCGAACGCTTTAAGGGCCGCAAGGTCGGGTTGATCCTGGCGGGCGGCAACATCGATCCCCGCATGCTGTCCAACGTGCTGCAGCGCGAGCTGGTGCGCGAGCACCGCATCGTCACCTACCGCATCATCGCCGACGACCGGCCCGGCGTGCTGGCCTCCCTGACCGCCGTGATCGCGGCCGAGGGCGGCAACATCGTCGACGTGGAACACAACCGCCTGGCGCTGGACGTCTCCGCCAAGGGCGCCGAATACGACATCATGATTGAGACGCGCGACGACGATCATGCCGATCAGGTCGCCCAGGCTTTGAGGGACAAGGGTTATGCGGTCAGGACAAAATAAGGGTGCGGCGCTGGCCGCTGTCGCCATGGCGGCCGCGCTGGGGCTTGCGGGTTGCGGACAGGTGTTCGGAACGCCCGCCGACAATCCGCCGGCCGAAGATCCGCTGGCCGCCATGATGCGCCAGCAGATGGAAGCCCAGCAACAGCAGCCGCCCGCCGACCCGGCGGCGATGCAGGCATTTCTGACCCGCAACGCCAACGCTCCCGGCGTTCAGGTCACGCCCTCGGGCCTGCAATACAAGATCCTGAAGTCCGGTCCGGCCAACGGTCCGCGCGCCGCCGCCGGCGACGAGGTGAAGGTCAATTACGAGGGCAAGCTGATCGACGGCACGGCCTTCGACGCATCCCAGCCCGGCCAGCCCTCCAACATGACGATCGGCGAGCTGGTCCCGGGCTTCGACGAGGCCCTGAAGATGATGAAGCCCGGCGACACCTGGATGCTCTACATCCCCGCCGACCTGGCCTATGGCG
>JANNVY010000002.1:0-3421 GCA_031408375.1 Pseudomonadota bacterium
GCGACGGCGCGGCCATGGCGGGCGCCAGCGAGCCCTGGGCTCTCGGCGGCGAGTTGCGGAACGGACCGCCGGCGCTCCCGATCCTGCGCGACGCCAGGCCTGGACCCTGGGGTCTGGTTCCAGTTATCCGTCGCGACACGGCCTTGAGCTGGCCCCGGCAGTTGCCCATCCTGTTCGGCCTTCGCGCCGAAGGCGACGCCTCCGGCGACGCCCCGGACTTCGATACCGGGATCTGGGGTCGCGCGGGCCTGGAGCGGTCGGAACGATTCGCCGCCGCCTCGCCCGAGATCGAGAACTTCGGCCTTTCCGATATTCGCGACATCGGGCCGGACTACATCATGACTATTCTCGGCGGCAGCCGTGGACGCTGGACCAATGTGAAGATGGCCGAAACCTTCTCGCGCATCGTCACGCGCCGACCGATCCGGTCCCAGCTGGTCGCCGGCGCGCGGCCCACGATCGCTGGCTCGCCCGCCCTGCCGATCCGCACCGAGGCCTGGACCCCGGTGATGAACGGGTTGCGCCACGTGGCCATCGACGGCACGGGCGCACGGCTGGGCGCGGTGGCGCCCGACCCGGTGGAGGAGGGGCTGGAGGTTCGCATCTTCGCCAAGACCGGCACCCCCAACCTCGACCGCTTCGGCGCGCGCACTCCGGCCAATGCGGCCCTGGCCCGCTATGTCGAGCGGCGCTGTCCGCTGTCGTGGCGGCGGGGGCCAGGGCTGTTCCTGGCGTCGTCGGGATTGCAGGCGAACCGGACCAAGCTGCTGGACGCGGTGCGTCGACTGGGCGTGCGCTGCCATGACGGTCGACCCGAACTGGTGATGCAGGAGATCCTGCGACTGAATGCGCTTGGCCGCCCGCGCGACGGAGTGATCGGCGGCCTGCGGGTGGAGGGAGGGCAGGTTACCGGCGTACCCCTGGATGCCGTGATCTTCTCTGGCGTCGGCCACGCCGTGGCCCTGGTCGCGGGCCTGTATCGCGAGGGCGATCCGGACGACCAGCCGCGCCGGGCCCTGACCATTGTGGTGAACCTTCAGCAGCGCACCCCCGCCGACACCACGCCCGCCAACGCGGTGGCGCGCCAGCTGCTCTGCGATCCGGCGGTGCGGGCGTGGATCGTCGGCGGCGCCTCGCGGCCGCGCGACGCGTGTGCGACGCCATGAGAGCACCCCGCACCCCCTTCCGTCCCAAGCCCGCCTCCGCCCCCAAGGCAAAGGCCCAGGGCGCGTCGGTCCTGATCCTGGCGGTCGCCGCCGCCGCCCTGGTGATCGGGGTCGGATCTCTGCGGGCGCCGCGCAGCCTCGATCCGGCGCGCGCGCCATTGGCCCGCACGGTGAGCGTTAACCTGAACCCGCAGGACCAGGCGCGGCTGGACGACTGGAGCGAGTTCTTCGCCTGCCACGGCTTGGTGAATTCCAACACGGTGATGCTGGCCACCCTGCGCGCCAACAACGGCGAATGGCGCCCCGAGCGGCCGATCCGGCTGGAGCTGGCGCCCTCGGCCGATCTGCCGCCCGCCACGGCGCGCGAGCTGGCGATCCTGCAGCGAGTGACGGACCTGACCAATGCGCCAGAGGGCGAGCGCGACCGGACCTGCTCGACCCACGCCGCGCCCGCCGCCCCGGCTGCGGCCGCTGAGGTGGAGCCGCCGCGGCCATGACTCTGAGCGTCGGCCTGCCCGAGACCTTCGACCTGCAAGGTGTCTTCGTCCTCGGGCCGGCCCGGCGGGTGGGCGACGCCCTGGTCTATCCCGCCCGTGTCGGCCACGACCGGGTGCAGCTGCGCGAGTACTGGCCCGCCGACCTCTTCTACCGCACCGCGGGCCACGGGGCCGTCGCGGTCCAGTCGGGCCTGGACCAGCCACTGAGCGAAGGTCGCGAGCGCTTCATGGGCGTGACCCGGGCCTTGGAGGCCTTCGAGCACCCCTTCACGCCGCCCAGCACCGGCTTCGAGGCCAATGGCACCGCCTATCGGGTGACCCGCACCGGGCGCCGCACCCTGGGCGAGATACTGGCCTATGGCGAGACCCTGCCGGGCAAGGCGATCGTGCGCCTGGCCGCGGGGCTGGCCGATGCGCTGGAGGCGGTGCACGCCGCGGGCTTCCTGCATCTGGATATCCAGCCCCACACCGTGGCGCCCGGCGACGCAGGGATAGAACTCACCGGATTCTCCACCGACCGCCGGTCGCTGATGAAGCCCGCCGGGCGGCAGGACGGCCTGGTCACCCCCGGCTACTCCCCGATCGAACTGCACGACGGGACGGCCGAGGACGCGCTGGGCCCGTGCACCGACATCCACGCCGCCAGCGCCCTGCTGCGTCGCCTGATCGTCGGCGCCGACTTCATCCAGGGCGAACAGTCCCTGCGCCTCGCCGACGCACTCCTGGCCTGGCCCAGCCACGACGTGCCGCCCGCGCTGATCAAGGCCATCGAAGCGGGGCTGAAGGTGCACCCCGAAGATCGACCGGCGTCGGTCGAGGCCTGGCGCAAGGGTTGGCCCATCCGTCCCGCCATCGATGACGGCTGGCGCGCGCTGGCGGCCCGCGCCGTGCCCCCGCCTGGTTCGGCCCCGCCCGAGCCGGAGCCCCAACCCGCGAAGCCGCCGGAGCCGGCCGCCTCGGACGAGCCGATCATCATCCCGCCGGTCCCGCCGCTACCGCCTCCTCCCTCGCCGACGGCGACCGCCGCACCGCCGCCGCCCGCGGTGACGCCGGGCCCTGGCCCCAGCTCGCTGGCGCCGCCCGGCGCGCCGGAACTGATCCTGCCGCCGGCTCTGCCGAAGAAGAAGAACGAGTTCATTCGCGTCCTGCTCTCGATCGCCGTCGTCCTGGTCGTGGCCGTTGGGGCGATGCGCTACCTCGTCCAGCCTGTGGTCGAGGCCGAGTCGGTCAACACCTACTACGTCACGCGCGGCGTGCGCGTTCGCCCGGCTCCGTCGACGGCCAATCGCCCGGTGACCGAGTTGCGGCGCGGCGAGCAGGTGCGGGGATCCCTGGTAGTCGGCGACGACAACCGGACGAAGTGGCTGAAACTGAAGGAGGGGCCCCACAGCGGTCAGTATGTCTGGGAGCGCAACCTGTCGCTGACCCCGCGCCCGGCGCTGGCCAGCAGCGCTTCGGCCGCCCTGACCGTCCAGGAGCCCGGGCAGATCCGCGCCGAGCCGCGTGATGACGCCCGGGTCGTGGGCGGCCTGGGCTTCGGCGATTCAGTTCAGGTACAGGGGACCACGGCCGACGGCTGGTCTGAACTGGCGCTCAGTCAGGGGGGCGGCGTCGGCTATGTGCGTTCAGACACGCTCGGCGACGTGCGCGCCAAATCACACGACCCGGAAACCGCCTATGAGCCGATGGCCAATGATCCGGACTTCACCGATCCGCCGCAATAGGGCCTTGGCGAAGCGTTTGGCGGCAAGGTAGACG
>JANNVY010000003.1:0-1988 GCA_031408375.1 Pseudomonadota bacterium
CACCGAGGTCCAGCCTCGCTGGAAGAAGGGCAGGCCCGACCAGAAGACCACGGGCGTGGCCAGGGCGAACTGGATCCAGGCGCCGGTCTGCGGGCTCCAGGGGAAGTGGAGGCCCAAGGCGTGGCCGCCCATCTCGATGACCAGCAAGGGCGCGGTCAGCAGGGCGCCAATCCAGAAGCGGCGGGTGAAATCGACCAGTTCGTGACTGGGTCCGGCATCGGCGGAGGCCAGTTCGGGCTCCAGCGCCATGCCGCAGATCGGGCAGGCGCCGGGACCGACCTGGCGGATCTGGGCGTGCATGGGGCAGGTATAGATGGTCCCGGCGGGTGCCGGTTTGGGTGCCGGTTTGGGCGCCGGATCGGGAGCCTTGCCGGTGAGGTAACGGTCGGGGTCGGCGACGAACTTCGTGCGGCAGCCCTCCGAGCAGAAGGCGTGGACGTGGCCGTCGTGCTCGGCGTGGAGCGCCGTTTTCGGATCCACCTGCATGCCGCAGACCGGGTCCTCCACCGTTTTGGAGCCTGTCGGCGCGGGCGCAGATTTGGCGGCGCAACAGCAGCCGGCCTTCGCTGTCGGGGCAAGGTGATCGTGGCTGGCGGGGTCGGTCATGGCGGATCCGATGGGTCTGGGAAGGGCGTCGAGTATACCCTATGGGGGCATACGGGAAGATACCCCATGATGGTATATTGCAAACTCTCGAACGCAATGTATGTTCCGCTGCGGTCCACGGAGCTCCTGCCTTGAAGCACGACAGCAAACCCAAGCTGCTCAACCGCCTCAACCGGATCGAAGGCCAGGTGCGTGGGATCGCGCGCATGGTCGAGGAGGATCGCTACTGCATCGACGTGCTGACTCAGCTTCAGGCGGTGCGTGCGGCGATGAACCGGGTCGAGACCGAGATGCTGAAGGATCACCTGAACCACTGCATCGAACACGCCATCGTCAGCGGCGACGTCGATGACCAGCGTCAGAAGGCCAACGAAATTATCCAGCTGCTGGAACGTGCCTCTCGATGAGGGCGGATCCGCAGCCACCGACGGAGTTGAACAGTATGCGCTACCTCTTCAGAATCCTCGCCTTCGCCGTGGCCATGTCGGGCCTCACCGGCGCGGCCCTGGCCCATCCGGCCCTGCTGGGCGGGCAGCCCGGCCCGAACGCGGTGGTCAGCGCCAGGCCTCGCGAACTGCGGCTGACCTTCTCCGAGCCCTTGTTCATCAACTTCTCGGGCGTGGAGATCACCAACGCGCGCGGCGCCAAACTTCCCCTCGGCCGCCCGACCCTGGCGAGGGGTGACAGCAAGGTGCTGGTCGTGCCGCTGAAGGCGGCCTTGCCGGCGGGGGTCTACACCGTCGCCTGGCACGCGGTGGCTGCGGACACCCACCGCATCACGGGCAGCTACCGCTTCACAGTCCGCTAGTGCTGGATGAGGCCCTGATCGGCGCGCGGCTGGGCCACTACGTGGCCGTGCTGCTGCTGTTCGGGACGTCGGTGTTTCCGCTCTACGGCTTCGCCCGCGGCGACAGGCCAGACGAAACCTTCACCGCCTGGTCAAGTTGCGCGCTGCGCTGGAGCGCGGTCGGCGCCGTCCTTACCGGGGTGCTCTGGCTGGTTCTGGCCACGGCGGTCATGGCCGGCGACCTGGCCACGGCGCTCGACCCCGCGACCCTGACCATGACGATCCGCGACACCGATTTTGGTCGCCTGTGGGGCGGACGCCTGGTCTTGGCGGCCGTGATGAGCGGCCTGGTGTTGCTGCCGAGGCCGCCTGGGGCGGTGATCGTCCCCGGCGCCGCGGTTCTGCTGGGCAGCCTCGGCTGGGCCGGGCACGCCGCGCTGATGGACCACAGCGTCATGAGCTGGCTGCATTGCACCTCGGACGCCCTGCACCTGCTGGCGGCGGGGGTCTGGATCGGCGCCTTGGCGGCGTTCGGCGTGCTGCTGCGAGGCGAGGGCGGGGCGATGGCCGCGGGGTCGCTGTCGCGGTTCTCCGG
>JANNVY010000004.1:0-2749 GCA_031408375.1 Pseudomonadota bacterium
GCCGCCGTCGCCATGGTCATCGGCGCGATCCTGGCGATCATCGCCGCGGCTGCTGTCGCCTTCCTGGCCGTGGTGGGATCGGTGCTGGTGTTCCTGACCGGCCTGGTGCTGCGCTCGCGCCGCCGCACCCGCGCCACCGACGAGTCCCCGATCCTGGAGGCCCGCAAGGTCGGCCACGCCTGGGTAGCCTACGGCTGGGACCAGCCGGCCCGCTGATCGCCTGACGTGAGCGGCCTCACCCTTACCGACGCCCCGTCGCCCAATTTCGACCAGCGCCGCGCGCCGCCGGACATGGTGGTGCTGCACTACACCGGCATGCAGACCGGCCAGGCCGCCATCGACCGCCTGCGCGATCCCGAGGCCAAGGTCTCGGCCCACTATGTCGTCGAGGAAGACGGCCTCCTCTTCCGCCTCGTCGATGAGGAGCGCCGCGCCTGGCACGCGGGCAAGTCGTTCTGGAAGGGCGAGACCGACATCAACGCCTGCTCGATCGGCGTGGAGATCGTCAATCCGGGCCACGAGTTCGGCTACCGCGCCTTCCCCGACGCCCAGATCGAGACGGTCATCCGCCTGCTGGACGATATTCGCGGCCGCTGGAGCATCGAGAACGCCCGCATCCTGGGCCATTCCGATGTTGCGCCCGCCCGCAAGGAAGATCCCGGCGAACTCTTCCCCTGGCGGCGGCTGGCCGAACACGGCCACGGCCTGTGGTTCGAACCGGTTCCCGCACCGGGCCCCGCCCTGGGCGAAGGCGACAAGGGGGTAGGTGTCTTCGCCCTGCAGGCCGGGTTGCACCGCCTGGGCTATGAGCCCCTGCCGTCTGGCGCCTATGACGCGGAAACCGCCTGCATCGTGCGCGCCTTCCAGCGCCACTGGCGGCCCGAGACCGTCGACGGCGTCGCCGACGGGGAAACCCGGGCGCGTCTGATGGGCCTGCTGCAGCTGGCCTCGGCCGAGAGCCTGACGGGCGTGCTTGAGCCCTGAAACCGCCAACGAATTTGCGAATATCGTCAATCTGCCCCACATAGCCCCCGGATCAGACGGCCGGGCGGTCGCGGCGGGCTTCGGCTCGTCGAGGAAAGTCCGGGCTCCACGGCGAAAAGGCGGCGGGTAACGCCCGCCGGGGGTGACCCCAGGGATAGCGCCACTGAAAGTAAACCGCCCGACGCTTCGGCCGAGGGTAAGGGTGAAAGGGTGGGGTAAGAGCCCACCGGGGACGTGGCGACACGGACCGCATGGCAAGCCCCGCCTGGAGCAAGACCGAATAGGGACACCGCGCCGCGCAAGCGGCAGGGCTCGCCGGCCCGAGGTGTCCGGGTAGGTCGCGAGAACCGTCCAGCAATGGGCGGTCCAGAGGAATGACCGTCACGGAGGCCCAGGATCTTCGGATTGAGGGCCTCTTCGACAGAACCCGGCTTACAGGCCGTCTGATCCATTCGCCCTTGCCGCATTTTTTCGCAGCTTGGCGGTTAACCAATCTGAACAGATCGCGGCCTCCATCTGTCCACAGGCTGTGAATACTCTCTATGTTCCGCAAATGTTCGCAGATTTACAGTCTAGAACGCGTCACATGGCGACCATTGTGGTTAAAATGGCAGTCAGTGTCATTGCGGCCCATTTCATCCCGTGTTAACCCAAATGCTCAGGTCAGGCATTGGGGGCGGATCGAGACAGGTCCGGGCGCGCGTGTTCCTCTCGACGTTTGAGAAACAACTGGACGCCAAGCGCCGCATTGTCGTGCCGCAGGACTACCGCGCCGCGGCCGCCTCGACCTTCGACGGCGTCTTCTGCTTTCCCTCCATCGAGGCCGACTGCCTGGAGGGTGGCGGCAAGGCCCTGTTCGATCGCTACGTCGGCATGATCGAGGAGCTGGATTTCGGCGATCCGCTGCGCACCCAGCTTGAGACCGTCGTCTACGCCGGCATGCACCAACTGGCTTTTGATTCCGCCGGCCGCATCGTACTTCCCGAGGCCTTCTGCGAGCAGTTCGGCCTGACCGACTGGGTCGCCATCGTGGGGCTGAAGGACCGCTTCCAGATCTGGAACCGCGACCAGTTCCGGGCTTGGCGCTCTGAACAGGCGGCCGCCGCCCGCGCTGGCCTCGCCGCACTCCGCACCCGCCAGCGCGACGCCCGCGCGGAGCACGGCTCATGAGCGAGGCGGCGCACATCTCGGTGCTGCTGGACAAGGTGGTCGAGGCCATCGATCCCAAGGCCGGCGAGACTGTCATCGACGGCACCTTCGGCGCCGGCGGCTATTCCCGCGCCTTCCTCGCGCGCGGGGCCGAGGTGATCGGCCTGGACCGCGATCCCCGCGTTCAGCCCCACGCCGACGCACTGAGCGCCGACTTCCCCGGCCGCTTCCGGCTGGTGCGCGAACAGTTCTCCCGCCTCGACGAAGCCCTGGCCACGCTGGGTCGCGACAGCGTCGACGCCGTGGCGCTGGATATCGGCGTTTCGTCCATGCAGCTGGACGAGGCCGACCGCGGCTTCTCCTTCATGCGCGACGGGCCCCTGGACATGCGCATGGGCGCCGACGGCCCGACCGCCGCGGACCTGGTCAACGAGACGCCCGAGAACGACCTGTCACGGCTGTTCTGGAAGTACGGCGAGGAGCGCGCCTCGCGCCGCATCGCCCATATCCTGGTGCGCCGCCGCGCCGAAGAGCCGTTCACGCGCACGCTGGACCTCGCCGAGACCATCGAGAAGGCCGTGGGCGGACGCCGTGGCGCGCCGGTCCACCCCGCCAC
>JANNVY010000005.1:0-2936 GCA_031408375.1 Pseudomonadota bacterium
GACAAGTACGCAGTGCAGCGCGGCGAAATCAAGGGAACGCATAGGTCATCTCGTGGAGCAAAAGTGGGATCGAACGTGTTGCGGTCGTGGGCAACAGCCGCGGCGCACCGTCGGGGACCAACCTGGCCTTCTACACCGTGATCTATCCCCGCACCGCCGCGGGCGAGGAGGTCCATGTCTTCTCCGGCCGGGTGCAGACCGACCGCGGCACAGGGCTCTTCATCGGCGCCCCCAGCGACACCGCCGCGCTCAACGCCGCCCTGGCCGCGCCCGACCCCGGCCCGCCGCCGCTGGCCCTGCGCTGGGACATGCTGCCCGCTGACTTCCTCAAGCTCTATCCGTCCGCGACCTCGAACGGCGAGAACAGCCCCTTCTACACGGTGATGTCGCCAACCCTGCACGGGCGCACTTGGAAGCGTGGGATCTTCAAGTTCAGCTATGGCGACCTGGACGATTACACCCTGTTCTCGACCGACAGCTTCGACGCCATCCTGGCCGGGCTGAAGTCCCGGTTCGGCCCCCCGAGCTCAGTGCAGGGCGGATCTATCCCTGTCTACTATTTCGAAGACAACGCCGCCCTGTCGAGCTTCCGCCTCATGCGCGTCCATGACGGCTCGGCCATCATGGTGGTCGACCGCAAGGGCTGATGCCCCGGCGTTGGGGCGAAATTTAAGAATTCTTGCACCGCTGCCGGGCAAGAGTGAAAGCATAACTTGGGATTCCGCATGCCGATCTCACCCGCGATGACCCAGGCCGGGGAACCCCGGCCGCTCCGGCCGTCCCGTACGCGGTTGGAGCCGATCGTCGTTGCTGTCTCGGCCGCGCTGGTAGTCTGCGCCTGCGCCCTGGTCAGCATCCTCTTTACCCGCGGCGCCGATGGGTTCGCGTGTCTGTGGCCGGCCAACGCCGTCCTGCTGACCTATGTCCTGCGCTCGCGTCGAGGCGATCCGCCAGGGCTGCTGGCGGCCGGGTTCGTGGGCAATCTGGCTGCCGGACTGATCGTCGGCGACGCGCCGATGTTCGCGTCAGGCCTGGCCCTGATCAACATGATCGAGGTGCTTGCCTGCTTCCTGCTCATCAAGCGTTTCGCCAGCAAGCAGCCGGACATTTCACAGCCCCGCGACCTGATGGTCTTCATCCTGTCAGCCGGCGTCGCCGCACCGGCTATCTCCGCCACGCTGGCGACCGGGTTGATCTCTGCTCTCAACGGCGCGGAGCCCCTGTCTGTGTGGAAGACCTGGTTCGTGGCCGACGCGCTTGGCCTGATGATGGTCATGCCCGCGCTTTGCAATCTTTTCGGCGGCAAGCCGATGCTGGCGCTGGCCGAAGGCTACCGGCTCAAGGCGCTCGGCCTGACCGCCCTGCTGGGTGCGACGCTCGCCATCGTGTTTGGACAGAACGAATACCCGCTGCTCTTCCTGATCCCGCCGGTGCTGCTGATAATCGCCTTTCAGCTCGACATGGCCGCCTGCGCCCTGGCCCTGCTGGCCACCGCTGTCGTGGCGACTGTGGCCACCCTGTCGGAGAGCGGCCCCATCGTCCTGGTCGACGGCGCCCTTTCCGAACGGCTGATGATCGAGCAACTCTTCCTGGCGATCCTGACTCTCAGCACCCTGCCCACGGCCGCCGTTGTCATCCACCGCCGCCGGCTTCAGGCCGCGGTGGACGAGGCCCACGCCGAGGCCGAGGAGCAGCGCCGCCGCTTCCAGTTGCTCGCCGAAAACGGCACCGACGTGATCGGCCTCTACGATCTGGGAGGCACGTTTCGTTACCTGTCGCCTTCCGTAACCTCGATCCTCGGATACACACCCGAAGCGCTGGTCGGCAGGAAGATCGTCGATTTCATTCACCCCGACGACATTCCCGGCGCGCGGGCGGGCGTCGCAGCCGCCGTCCAGGCCCTCCCCGGGTCAACCACACAGCGATTCGAGTATCGCGCTCGCGCCTGTTCGGGGGAATACGTCTGGCTGGAGGCTCACCCCAGGGTGATCCGGGATGCGGACGGGCGTCCGCTCGAAATTCAGGACTGCGTCCGTGACGTCACCGCGCGCAAGGCCGCCGAGGACGAATTACGTGAAGCCCGCCGCATCGCCGAGGCCGCCGCCGCCGCCAAGGCCGAGTTCCTCTCCAACATGAGCCATGAGCTGCGCACGCCGCTGACCAGCATCATCGGCTTCTCGGGCCTGCTCTCGTCGTCCGAAACCATGGGCGACACCGAGCGGCGTTTCGTCAACCGCATCGGCGCCGCCAGCCAGGCCCTGCTCAGCGTCATCAACGACATTCTCGACTACTCCAAGCTTGACGCCGAAGGCGTCGAGCTGGACCGCCAGCCCTTCGATGTCAGCGCTTTGCTGACCGAGAGCTTGGACTTGCTTGCGCCCCAGGCCGAGGCCAAGGACCTGGAACTGCGCATCGCCATGGACCCCGGCGTCGAGATGCTGGTCGGCGATGCGCCCCGTCTGCGCCAGATCCTGCTCAACCTGCTCAGCAATGCGGTGAAGTTCACAGCGGAAGGTAGTGTCAGCCTGCACGCCGCCATGGCCGTCGCCGGGCCGGGCCTGCGCCGCCTTGACGTCGCGGTCACCGACACCGGGGTCGGGATTTCCAGGGACCAGGTGGAGCGGCTTTTCGAACGCTTCACCCAGGCCGACGGGTCGATCAGCCGCCAGTTCGGCGGCACCGGTCTGGGCCTGGCCATCTCGAAGGGCCTGGTCGAGCTGATGGGCGGTCAGATTTCGGTGACGAGCAAGCCCGGCAAGGGTTCGACCTTCAGCTTCTCGCTTGTGCTCCCGCGGGCCGAGCCGGGCGCGGCGAGAGACGAGATCGGACCCCACGCCTCCCTGGCAGGCCTGCGTATCCTCGTCGTCGATGACTCTGACGCCAACCGCGAGCTGATGACCGCCTACCTGCGCGCCCTGGACGCCGAAGCCGATACG
>JANNVY010000006.1:0-1545 GCA_031408375.1 Pseudomonadota bacterium
ATCGAGCGGGTCCACACCCTGGGGAATTCCGCCGGCGGCATGGGCGCGGTGACCTATGGCCTGGACCTGAACGCCGACCAGGTGCTGGGCTTTTCGGCGCCGGTCGCCCTGCTGGACAAGACCGATCAAGTCGACCGCCGCACCGTCGTCTTTAACCAGCGGATGATGAAGTACGTGCCCGAGGCGCGGCGCGACCTGAAGGCCCGCATCGAGGGCCACACGGCCGACACCCACATCCATCTCTTCTTCGGCGAGGAGATGCCCGAGGACCGCTATCACGCGGCCTCGCTGGAGGGCGCGCGCAACGTGCACCTGCATGCCCTGCCCGGCCTGGCCGGCCACGGCGCCCTGTTCAGCATGGGCCAGACCGGCAAGCTGCGCGCCCTGTTCCGCGATACCTTTGGCGAGAAGGACTAGGCGTCGAGAAGGACCAGGCGTCGAGAAGGACCAGGCGCCGAGAAGGACTAGGCGCCGAGAAGGACTAGGCGCCCCGCGCCTTGCCGCTAAGCTCGCCCCAAACGAGGGAGGCGGGTCATGAAGCGTGCTTGGATCGCCCTGGCGGCCTTCGCCCTGATCGCGGGCGGCTGCGGGCAGCAGAGATCAGCGACGTCAGCCGATAGCGGCTCGGCCGCCACAGAAGCCGCCATGGCTCCCGCTCCGGCGCGCGACGCCTCCGCCGGCAGCCCAGCTCCCGGCTCCACGGCCCCCACCGTCGCGGCGGTCAGCGTCCCGATGCTGGCCTATGAGTATAGCCTGGGCGTTGAGGTCCCACTGCGTCGCCTGTCGAGCCTGGTCGACAAACACGAGAAGGCCTGCACAGACGCAGGGCCGGCTGTCTGCCAGGTCATCGGGGCCAACACCTCGGCCGACGGCGGCGACGGCGGCGCCCGCGCCACCCTGACCATCCGGGCTACGCCCGCCTGGCTGAAGACATTCCGCACGCAGATCCAGAAGGACGCGGCCTCGACCGGCGGCAAGGTGGCCAACACCAATGTCCAGGCCGAGGACCTGACCCGCCAGATCGTCGATACCGAGGCGGCCCTGCGCGCCAAGACCACCCTGCGCGGCCGGCTGGAGCAACTTCTGGCCTCGCGACCGGGCGCCCTCTCGGACCTGCTTGAGGTCGAGCGCGAACTGGCCCGCGTCCAGGGCGAGATCGACGCCACCCAGTCGGAACTGGCGGTCATGCGCACCCGCATCGCCACCTCCAAGCTGACCGTGACCTACGTGTCCCAGGGCTCGCTGGCCCCCGACAGCGCCATGCGGCCGCTGAACGACGCCATGCACGACGTGGTCAAGACGGTGGCGGTTGGCTTCGCGGTGATCATTTACCTGGTCGCGGGCCTGTTCCCATTCCTCGTCGTCTTCGGGCCGTTGGTCTGGCTGCTGAACAAATGGCGCAAGAAGCGCAAGGCGGCGAAACTGGCCGCGGCCGCGGCGGCGCCTCCGCCCCCACCCTCGCCGCCTGCATAGAATCTGCATTCACGCTCGATCACGGGTCGATCACAGACCCGTGATCTGGCCGCAATCGAGGGTCAGCGTCCT
>JANNVY010000007.1:0-5439 GCA_031408375.1 Pseudomonadota bacterium
GTCGAGGCTGTCATCGTATTTCAGCAGGCGCTTCAGCCACACCGCCGTGCCGTAGCAGACGCCGCCGCCGATCAGGCCGATCAGGAAGGCGCCGCGAGGGTCGACGAAGCCCGCCGCCGGCGTGATCGCCACGAGACCCGCCACGGCGCCGGTCAGCATGCCCAGCAGCGTTGGCTTCTTGCGCTCGATCCATTCGAACAGCATCCAGCCGAACACGCCGGTGGCCGAGGCGATCAGGGTGTTGATCAACGCCGTCGCCGCCAGGCCGTCGGCGGCGAGGGCAGAGCCGGCGTTGAAGCCGATCCAGCCGACCCAGAGCAAGGACGCGCCAATCATGGTCATGGCCAGGTTGTGCGGCGCAAGGTTGTCTCGCCCCAGACCCCGGCGCGGTCCCAGGAAAAGGGCGCAGACGAGGCCCGCCACGCCGGAGTTGACGTGCACCACCGCCCCGCCGGCGAAGTCCAGCACGCCCTGGGCGCCGAGGAAGCCGCCGCCCCAGACCCAGTGGGCCACGGGCACGTAGACGATCAGGTGCCAGAGCGCTGTGAACAGCAGAAAGGCCGAAAACTTCACGCGTTCGGCGAATGCGCCGGCGATCAGAACCGGGGTGATGATCGCGAAAGTCAGCTGGTAGGCGATCCACAGGAACTCCGGGATCGATTTCGCAAGCGCGTGCGCCGTGTCGGGCCGCACCCCGTTCAGGAGCACGGCGTCAAAGGAGCCGATGAAGGCGTTCAGGGTCTCGCTGGCCGGCTTGCCGAAAGCGAGCGAATAGCCGGCCGCGAACCACAGGACTGTGACCACCGCGGCGGCGCCGACCGCCTGGGCCGCCGTGCCCAGGACGTTCTTCTTGCGCACCATGCCGCCATAGAAGAGCGCAATGCCCGGCAGAGTCATGAGCAGCACCAGCGCAGTCGCGCTGAGCATCCAGGCCGTCGCCCCCGTATCGAGAGTCAGCGGAACCTGGTGAGCCAGCAGAGCCGTCCGCGCCGTCATCGCCATCCCCGCGATTTGATGCTGCAGTTGCGAAGTGTGTCGGCGATTTTCGCTGCAACGCAAGCCGCAACCCGCACCTCCTTGGTTTTTCTTTGTTTGATGAATTAGGCTCCCTTCCCAAGGGAGAGCCAAGCCATGAGCCAATGGTCCAGCCGCTGGTGGAAATCCTCGGACGGTCTGCGCCTTCACGCCCGCGATTACGGCGGCGCGGAAGGCCCGGCCAAGCTGCCGGTCATCGCCATCCACGGACTGACCCGCAACAGCCGCGATTTCGAAAACGTCGCCCCCTACATCGCCGCCTCAGGCCGCCGGGTGCTGGCCATCGACGTGCGCGGGCGTGGCCTGTCGGACCGCGATCCCAAGCCCATGCAGTACACGCCCCTGACCTACGCCCGCGACGTGCAGGCGCTGATGGATCAGGCCGGGATCGCCAGGGCGGTGTTCCTCGGCACCTCCATGGGCGGGCTGATCATGATGACGCTGGCGGTGCTGAAGTCGAAGCTGATCGCCGCGGCCATCCTCAACGACGTGGGACCGCAGGTCTCGCCGGTGGGCCTGGCCCGCCTCGCGGCCTATGTCGGCCAGGCCGGCGCCGCCATCGACACCTGGGCCGACGCCGCCGACTACGCCCGGCGCACCAACGCCATCGCCTTCCCCGACCGACCCCAGGACTTCTGGGACGCTTTCGCGCGACGCGCCTTCCGCGAGGACGCCTCGGGCAAGCCAGTGCTGGACTACGACATGGACATCGCCGTGCCATTCCGCGCCACCGCCGGGATGAAACCGCCCAACCTGTGGCCGTTCTTCACCCGCCTAGCCAAGCACGCCCCGACCCTGCTGGTGCGCGGCGAGACCTCCGACATCCTGGACGCAGCGACGCGCGACAAGATGCGGCGCAAGGTGAAGTCCCTGGCCTGCACCGAGGTCCCCGGCGTCGGTCACGCGCCGATGCTGGATGAGCCGGAGGCGAAGGCGGGGATCCTGGAGTTCCTGGCGCGGGTTCCGTGAGCAGCACGGCGTTCAGTCAGGCGCCGAACCGTTCCCTGTAGCTGCGCCGGCGCCGCACGGCGTCAGGCGGCAGGGACGTTGGCCTCGAGCTCGTCGAGCCAGACCTTCGCGTTACCGTCCGACGGCGCGCGCCAGTCGCCGCGCGGCGACAGGCTGCCGCCCGAGACCACCTTCGGTCCGTTGGGCACGGCCGAGCGCTTGAACTGGCTGCGGGCGAAGAAGCGTTCGAGGAACACCTTCATCCACTTGCGGATCGTCGCCAGGTCGTAGGCGTAGCGGCCGGCCTCGGCCAGGCCCGGCGGCCACGGGCCCGCGGCTTTGTCCTTCCACGCGTGCCAGGCCATGAATGCGATCTTCGAAGGCCGCAGGCCGTAGCGCGTGGTCCAGTAGAGGGTGAAGTCCTGCAGCTCGTAGGGACCCACCGAATCCTGGGTGGACTGCAGCGCGCCGTCGCCGCCGGCGGGCACCAGCTCGGGCGAGATCTCGAAGCTCAGGATGTTGCGTAGCACCGCCGAGGCCTCGGGCTCCATCAACCCCTTGTCGGCGACCCAGCGGATCAGGTGCTGGATCAGGGTCTTCGAGATCGAGCCGTTGACGTTGTAGTGGCTCATGTGGTCGCCGACGCCGTAGGTGAGCCAGCCCAGCGCCAGCTCCGACAGGTCGCCGGTCCCCAGCACGATGGCGTTGTTCTGGCCTGCCAGGCGGAACAGGTAATCGGTGCGCAGGCCCGCCTGCACGTTCTCGAAGCTCAGATCGTAGAGCTTCTCTCCCCTGGCGTAGGGGTGGCCGATATCGGCCAGCATGCGCTCGGCGGCGGGACGGATGTCGATCTCCGCGCCGGTGACGCCCAGCGCCTTCATCAGCGCCCAGGCGGCGGACTTGGTCGTGTCGCTGGTGGCGAAGCCGGGCAGGGTGAAACCCAGGATGTCGGCGCGCGGGCGGCCCATCAGGTCAAAGGCCCGGCAGGCGACCAGCAGGGCGTGGGACGAATCGAGCCCCCCCGAGACGCCGATCACCAGCTTCATCGCCGGGATGCTGGCGAAACGCCGCATCAGCCCCTGCACCTGGATGTTGAAGGCCTCGTAGCAGTCCTGGTCCAGCCGCGCCGGATTGTCGGGCACGAAGGGGAAGCGGTCGACCCGGCGGCGCAGGCCGACGTCGGCGAAATCGGGTTTCGCCTCAAAGCTCACGCGCCGAAAGGCCTGTTCCGGATGCCCCAGCGCCGCGGCCGTGTCGTTGAAGGTGCCGTTGCGCATCCGCTCCAGCCGCAGGCGCTCGACATCGATGTCGGCCACGATCATCTGCGGTCCGGGCGCGAACCGTTCGTTGGCGGCGAGCAAGCCGCCCAGTTCGTGGATCGAGGCCTGCCCGTCCCAGGCGAGGTCCGTCGTGCTCTCCCCCGGCCCGGCGGCGGCGAAGACATAGGCGGCGAGGCAGCGCGCCGACTGCGAGGCGCACAGCAGGGCGCGTTCGTCGGCCTTGCCGATCAGCACGTTCGACGCCGACAGGTTGGTCAGGATCAGCGCGCCGGCCAGGGCGCCCTCGATCGACGGCGGCGAGGGCGACCAGAAGTCCTCGCATATCTCGGCGTGGAAGATGAAATCCTTGAGGTCCGACGCGGCGAAGATCTGGTCGGGGCCGAAGGGCGCGGTCTGGCCGGCGATCTCGACCTCGCCGGTCGCAGCCAGACCGGAGGCGAACCAGCGTTTCTCGTAGTACTCGCGGTAATTGGGCAGGAAGGTCTTGGGCACGACGCCCAGCACCCGCCCGCGATGGATGGCCACGGCGCAGTTGTAGAGCCGCCCGTTGCGCCGCACCGGCGCGCCGACCAGCAGCACCGGCCGCAGTTTCGCGCTCGCCGCCGCCAGCTCGCGCACGGCGGCCTCGACCGCGTCCAGCAGCGCGTCCTGCAGGTGCAGGTCGTCGATGGCGTAGGCCGACAGCGACAACTCCGGGAAGACCATGAGGTCGACGGCCTCGGCGTCGCCCTGTCTGGCCAGCGCGATGTGTTCGTCCAGGTTGAAGGCCGGATCGCCCGTGCCGACGCGCGGCGTGGCTGCGGCCACCCGCACAAAACCCTGCCGGTGGTGGGAATAGAAGGCGTCGGCGGCGGATTTGGCCACGGGGCGAACCTTGCGATGCTAGCGGCTATTTAGGGCCTTGAAGGCCTTGGCAAAAGCGGTTTCGCCGAAAAAGGCTCATTGTGAGCAAAAGGGGGCGACGGGTAGGCCGCGCCGTTAACCGAAGCTCGACAGTCCGCTGCTAGGCTCCGCCGCACTTGGATTTTCGGGGAGCAAAATGCGGATCGAGGTTGTCCGGCCGGGCGAATTGAGCGGCGACGACCAGAAGGCGTGGTCGGCGCTGCTGGCCGCGCGTCCGCAGATGTCCAGCCCGTTCCTGACCCCGGCCTGGGCCCGCGCCGTCGAACGCGCGCAAGGACCTGACGACATCCGCGTCGCCATGATCGAGGACCGTGAGGGCCTGAAGGGCGTGTTCGCCGCCCGCTGCGGGGTGCTGACCGCGCTTCCCGCCGGCGCGCCGCTGAACGACCGTCAGGCGGTGGTCTGCGCGGGGCCGCTGGATCTGGAGCCCGGCGCCTTGCTGCTGGCGCTGAAGGTGCATCGCTACGACTTCAGCCACATGTGCCCGGCCGACACGGTGTTCGGGCCGAGCGCCCAGGGCGTGCAGCAGAGCTACGCGGTCGACGTCTCGGCCGGCTGGGAGGCCTTCGAGCAGGGCCGCCGCGAGGCCGGCACCGACATCCTCAGGGACACCGCCAAGAAGACGCGCAAGATCGAGCGCGACCTTGGGCCGGTGACCTTCACGCCGCTGTCGCGTTCGCGCGCCGACTTCGAAAAACTGATCGACTGGAAGCGGGCCGCGTACTGTCGCACCCACCAGACCGACGTGCTGGCCACCGAGTGGGTGCGCCGCCTGCTCGACGAGCTGTTGGAAAGCCGTGACCCCGATTTCGGCGGCGCCCTGATGACCCTGCACATCGGCGACAAGCTGGCCGCCGCCCAGTTCAACGTCCGCGGCCGCCACGAACTGCACTCCTGGTTCATCGGCCACGACGAGGCCTTCGAGCGCCTTTCGCCGGGCCTGGTGCTGTTCAACGAGATGCTGCGCTGGATGGCCGCCGAGAGCCCGCTCAAGCGCCTCGAACTCGGCCCCGTCGCCTATCGTTTCAAGGACCGGCTGGCCAATGCGCCGCACCCGATCGCCCACGGATACGCGGGGCTGGACTCGCCCGTGACCCTGCTGCGCGCCGCCGAGTACGGCCTGCGTAAGGCCGCCGAGGCCCTGCCGCTCGGCCGCGCTTCCCACTGGCCCGGCAAGGCTATGCGCCGACTGGATCTGTGGCGCGGGCTGGGGTGACAACGGGCCGACTGGGCCTGGGGGCACACACACCCCCCCACCTCGGGTCCTATTATG
>JANNVY010000008.1:0-10300 GCA_031408375.1 Pseudomonadota bacterium
CCGAGGCCTTGGCCCTGAAAGCGGAAGCGCAGGCGCTGGGTCTGCAGGTGATGGCCGGCTGCATGGTCGCCACATCCCTGGCCATGGCGCCGGCGATGCTCGTGGCGCAGGGCGCGGCCTGGGTCGACCTCGACGGCGCCCTGCTGCTGGACCGCGACCGCGACCCCGGCTTGACCTACGAGGGCTCCACCATCCGACCGCCCTCGCCCACGCTCTGGGGCTGAAGCACCGGCAGCCGCCGCATGGTCATGGCGGCCGCCACTCCGAGGCCCGCCAGAACCGCCATCGCCGCATAGCCGCCGGTCCCGTAGGCATCGAACAGCGGCCCCGACATCATGGTGGCCAAGCCCAGCAGGACACCCGACGCCAGGGCCGAGCTCAGCATGTTGGCCACCGACACGCTCTGCGGCGGACTCAGCCGCTCGACCATCTGCAGGCCGGCCAGGAAGGTCGCGGCAAAGCTCAGCGCGTGCAGCAACTGCAAGGGCCACAACAGCCAGAGCGGCGGCAGGAAGGCCATGGCGGCCCAGCGAAACACCGCCGCGGAGCCACCGAGCATCAGCATGGCCCACGGCCCCCACTTGCGCCGCCAGGGCTCCATCAGCCACATGAAGAGGATCTCGGCCACCACGCCCGCCGCCCACAGCAGACCGATCACGCCCTCCGACAGGCCCTGGTTGCGCCAGACCAAGGTCGAAAATCCATAGCTGAAGGCGTGCGCCGCCTGAATCAGCCCCACGGCGCCGATGGCGACCATGAACCAGCGATCGCCCAGGAGCTGGCCCAGCCCGCGGAATCGATCGGCCGCCCGCGTGGTTTCACCCCCCTCGTGCACGAACTCATCCGGCAGCACGTAGAGCGCGGCGGCCCCAGCGAAGAGGCAGGTCAGACTGACAGCAATGATCACGACGTCGCCGACCTGGAACGTCAACAGCCACCCCATGCCGATGCTGGCGGCGATGAAGGCAACGGACCCGGCGCTGCGCGCGACGGCGAACACGAAACCCTCACGCCGTGCCGCCCGCAGGGTCAGCACGTCCGTCAGTGGAATGACCGAACCGAATGCCGTTGCTCCCACGAACCAAAGCGGAAGCCAGAAGCCGAGGCCATGCACCAGCCCCATGCAGCCAATCGCAGCCGCCGCCACCAGGCAGAGGATGGAGATCGGGGTCCGGCGCAGGCGGAAACTGTCGCCCCAGACGGCCAGCAAGGGTCCGGTCACAAGCCGCGCCAGCATCGGCGCCGCGAGAACAATGCTGATCTCGGCTCCGCTCAAGCCGTTCTCTCGGAGCCAGAGTGCGATGAACGGCAGGTTCACGCCGTTGGCGAGAAACACCAGGGCGTAAAACAGACCCGTTCTAAAGACCCCGTTCATGAACTCGCCCTAGCAAAGTCGCGAAGCTCTATGCTCACTCGCGCAATAGCATCGAAATTTAAGAGCCTTGCTCTTGACCTTGAGCATATTGGATCGGACAGACGCTGCATGCCTGCATTCGAGACCACGCCTGACCGCCGCGATCTCTACCCCGAGATCGAGCCGTTCGCCTACGGCTGGATGCCGACCGAGTCCGCCCACGAAGTCTATTACGAAGAGTGCGGGTCGCTGGGCGGAAAGCCCTGTCTGATCCTGCATGGCGGCCCGGGTGGCGCGATCAATCCAGGCGTGCGCCGTTTCTTCAATCCCGACCGCTGGCGCATGGTCCTGTTCGACCAGCGCGGCTGCGGACGCTCGCGCCCGCACGCGGTGCTGGAAGACAACGACACCTGGAAGCTGATCGAGGACATCGAACGCCTGCGCGTAAAGTGCGGCGTCGAGAAATGGGCGGTCTTCGGCGGCTCGTGGGGCTCGACGCTGGCGCTGGCCTACGCCATCAAACATCCCGACCGGGTCGAGAGCCTGATCCTGCGCGGCATCTTCCTGCTCACGGAAAAGGAGCTGCACTGGTTCTACCAGGACGGCGCCTCGATGATCTTCCCCGACGCCTGGGAGCATTTCCTGGCTCCGATTCCGGAAGCCGAGCGCGGCGACCTGATGAGCGCCTACTACAAGCGCCTCACGTCCGGCGATCAGCAGACCCGCGAACAGGCCGCCATCGCCTGGTCAAGCTGGGAGGGCGACACCGTCTCGGTGAAGGGCCCGGCGGCCCGGCCCGAGAAGTTTGCGGAAGCCGACTTCGCCCTCGCCTTCGCACGGCTGGAGTGCTGGTACTTCGTCAACAAGGGCTTCATGCCGGAAGACGGCTGGATCCTGAACAATGTCGACAAGATCCGGCACATTCCGGCCTGGATCGTTCAGGGCCGCTTCGACGTGGTCACGCCGATGAGCGGGGCCTGGGCGCTCAAGAAGGCCTGGCCCGAGGCTCGCCTCGAGGTGATTGGTGACGCGGGGCACGCCTCCACGGAACCGGGAATCGTCGATGCCCTGGTCCGGGCCGGCGACCTAGCGGGCCGGCTTTAACCCTTACCAGGCTTCCCAGGCTCCTCGTCCAGCGGCTGCGGGGTGCCTGCGCCCCTGGCGGCGGCCTTCTCAAGCCGCTCGTGGAGAGCGAAGCCGATGCGCCGCGCCGGCTCCTCGGCCGACTCCTTGGGCTCTGCCGACAACATAAGATTGAGCTGGGTGTAGTGCTGGACCAGGCGCACGGGCTTTCCGAAGCTGTTCTTGCCGTAGAACAGGATCAGGTCCGGCGCCCAGAACCCCAGGTCCTCCATGCGGAACACGCCGTCCCCCGGCGAACCGACGAGCTTGGCGCCGACTTCCTGAGAGGGATCCAGCTTGCTCTCGAAATCCTGAATCAGGCGCGACATCCGCGCGAAGGCCCACTCCGCGGGGCTGGCCCGGTTGGTCAGCCCCCGGGCCAGGGCCTCGCAGTCCTCTGGCGAGGACCAGGCGGTCACGGGCACGATCGGCTGGCCGGCGTCGGTCTCGGGCAGCCCGGCCGCCGCCGCAGAAGGCACGTCCTGGGCGGCCTCATCCAGGAGCGACGAGGTGGTCTTTGGCTGGTCGTCGGCGCGGGTCATGGAGTCACCTAGAATAGGCCGCGGCCCTTGGGCAACTCCATATAGCGATGCACCCGTACGGACTGGATCAGGCCGAACCCGATCATGACCGTAACCATGACAGTGCCACCATAAGAAAGCATCGGCATCGGCACGCCCACCACGGGCGCCAAACCCATCACCATTGCGCCGTTGATCAACACATAAAGCGCGAAGGTCGCCGTTACCCCGGCCGCTGCGAGGCGGCCGAAGTGACTGTGCGACAGGCTGGCTATCCGCAGGGATGTCGCGATGATCAGACCGAAGACCACAAGCACGGTGAACGACCCGACGAAGCCGAATTCCTCCGCGACCGTGGCGAAGATGAAGTCGGTATGTTTCTCGGGCAGGAAGTTCAGTTGGCTCTGCGTGCCAAGCCCATAGCCTTTGCCGAGCAGCCCACCGGATCCCATCGCGATCAGCGACTGCATGATGTGATAGCCCGAGCCCGACGGATCCTTCTCCGGGTCCAGGAAGGTCAGGATACGCTCGCGCTGATAGTCGTGCAGGACAAACAGCACGAACGGCGGAATGGCGGCCGCGACCGCCGCGACGCCGGCGATGATGACCTTCCAGCTGAGCCCGGCCATGAACATGACCGCCAGGCCGGTGAGCGCAATCAGCATGGCGGTGCCCAGGTCGGGCTGGTGGGCGACCAGCAGGACCGGCATGGCGATCATGGCCACGGGGATCAGCAGCTTGAACGAGAAGCGGGCGTCACGCGCCGACGCCGCGTGATAGTAGCGCGCCAGCCCCAGGACGATGGCCACCTTCATGATCTCGGACGGCTGAATGCGCGTGAAGCCCAGGTTCAGCCAACGGGTCGCGCCCATGGCCGTGTAGCCGAACAACTCGACGCAGATCAGCAGGATCAGCGCCACCGCGTAGACCGGATAGGCCAGGCTCATCCAGACTCGCAGGTCCACCAGCGACAACAGCAGCATCAGCAGGAAGCAGGCGGCGAAGCGGAACAGGTGCTTGGCCGCCCAGGGCTCCCACGAGCCGCCGGCGACCGAGTAGAGCATCATGGCGCCAACGCAGGCGATGATCGCGGTCAGGCCCGCCAGACGCCAGTCGATCTCTCCCAGCTTGCTGGGCAGCCGCTCACGCTGGCCGGGGCGGGTCAGGGCAGAGGCAGTCACCGCGGTTCCTCCACCGGTCCGCCAATCCGGGCGGCGGCCTCGTCGGTCGGCGCCGGGCCGGTCGGTTGATAGACGTCGGGTTCGCCGCCGCTGGGCGCACCACTGGGCGCCCCTAGATCGGGCAGCGGCCGCTCGATCCGCGCGCGCATGTCCGGATCCTTGAGCAGCGCCGTGCGCATGATCTCGCGGCCGCGCGGCGCCGCGGCCAGGGCGCCGCCGACGCCGTGTTCGACGATGATCGCCATGGCGTAGCGCGGCGCGTCGTGCGGCGCGAAGGCGACGAACAGGCCGTGGTCCTTGCGTTTCCACTCCGCCGCCTTGCGCGACTGACCGTCCTTGTAGTCGCGGACCTGGGCGGTGCCGGTCTTGCCGGCCATCAGGATGTCGCCAAGCCCCAGCTGGCTGGCGCGGTAGGCGGTACCGCCCACGTCGTTGGCCACGGCCGCCATGCCGGCGCGGACGATGTCCAGGTGCTCCTGCGAGAACGGCAGATCGGGGGCTGCCGCCCCGCTCGGCTCGGCCCTGCCGCCAATCGAGCGGACCAGACGCGGCTGCACGGCCTTGCGACCGTTGGCGATTCGCGCGGCCATCACCGCCAGCTGCAGGGCGTTCACCTGCAGGGCGCCCTGACCGATGGCCACCGACAGCGTCTCACCGGCATGCCACTCAGGGTCACGCGCGAAGGTCTTGCGCTTCCACGCCGTATCCGGAACCAGGCCCTTCTTCTGGTTGCCGAAATCACGCTCGCTGAACGAGGATTGGAAACCCAGCGCGCGGGCCGCCGACGCGATCCGGTCGACGCTGGCGCGGTTGCTCATGGCGTAGAAGTAGGTGTCGCAGGAATTCTTCAGCGCGTTGTGCATGTCCATGGAGCCGTGGCCCCCGGCGCGCCAGCAACGGAAGGTCCGCCCGCCGAAGTGGTAGCCGCCCGTGCACGTGACCCGCTCCTTCGGATTGATCCCCGCCGCGAGAATAGCCAGCGCCGTGGCCATCTTAAAGGTCGAACCGGGCGGGAACAGGCCGCTGAGCGCCTTGTCCAGCAGCGGCTTGCGCTCGTACTCGCTGAGCAGCTTGTAGGTCTTTGACGGCACGCCGCCGACGAACAGGTTGGCGTCGAACGCAGGAGCCGACATCATGCAAAGGACATCGCCGTTGCGAACGTCCATCACCACTGCGGCGCCGGATTCCTCGCCGAAAACTTCCAGGGCGCGGTTCTGGACATCGGCGTCCAGCGTAAGGACGACATCGGAGCCCGGCTTGGGCGCAGTGGTGTTCTCGGCGTCCTCGCCGACCTGACGGCCACCGGCGTCGACCTCGACCCGCTGCACGCCCGGGGTCCCTCTCAACTGTTCGTCCATCGACCGCTCAATACCCTGCTTGCCGATGCGGTAGCCAGGGTGGTGCAGGATCGGATCGGGGTCCTTGCCTGCTTTCCTGATCCGCTCGATATCCCGGTCAGAGACCTTGGCAACGTAGCCGATGACGTGGGCGAAGGCGCCGCCGAACGGGTAGAAGCGCGCCTCGTTCACATCCGCCATCACCCCGGGCATCTGGGGGGCGTGCAGATTGACCCGTGCAAACTCTTCCCAGGTGAGGTCAGTCGCCACCGCGACGGGAACGAAGCGCGGACTTTGGTTGATCTCGCGCAGCAGAGACCTGCGACGCGGCGCCGTGGCGGGCAAGAGCTGGGCGACCTCGTCCAGCGTGGTGTCGAGGTCCTTGGTCTCGTCGCGAATGACCAGCAGGCGGAAGCTGGGCCGGTTGCCGGCGAGGACGACGCCATTCCGGTCCCTGATCACGCCACGTGGCGGCGGGATCAGGCGCAGGTTGAACTGGTTCTCCGCCGACATCGACCGATAGCGGCTGGTCTGCAGCGTCTGCAGATAGGCCAGCCGGACCGAAAGGGCGGTCAGGCCCAGGACGCTGAAACCGCCCAGCAGAAAGGTGCGCCGCAGGAACCCGCCCTGTCGTTCATTGACGTCTTCGAAGAAGATCGAGGGGCCGCTCATCTGAACCGCACATCCCCGTCGTCGAAGCGCTCGATCACAAGGTTGGCCAGCGGGAAAAGGGCGATAGTCGCGGCTGCCTGAAGCAGTCCGGCGAAGATGCTGGGAGCCGCGCCGGCGTCGAGGGTAACGAACAGCCAGGCCACGGCGTAGGCGACCAGGGTGGCGCCCGAATACCAGAAGAACAGCACCAGGGTTTCCTGCCCCTGGATGAGGCCGCGGACGGCCAGGATGACGCCGTAGACGCCCAGCATCACCACCGCCCACAGTCCAAGCGAACCGCCCCACAGCAGGTCCAGGAACAGGCCGCAGAGCAGGAGAGCAGCGGGCGCCAGAACGGACGGCCGGATCAGCGGCCAGGCGAAGGCCAGCACCATGGGAAAGATCGGCTCAGGCAGGGACATGTGGAACAGCCGCGCGGGGGTTCCGAACAGCACGGTCAGGGCCGCCGCGATCAGGGCGGGGATCAGGATCCAGTCCTGGGGGCCAACGACCCGGACCTGGTAGCCGCGTCTCACCTCGCGCCCCCGTTCGACATGCGGTTGTAGGGCACCGGGCGTGTGGGCGTGCCGTCAGGGCGGCGCGCGGGGGCCGAGGATTTCTTCTTCGGCGCCGGCGGTTGCGGATTGGCCTTGCGGGCCGCAGCCGTGGAGGGCGGCGTGCTGATCGTGTTGGCGGGCCGGGCCGCAGGGGTGGCGGTCGGACGGGCCGGCGTTGCCGCAGCCGGACGGATCACCGGCGGACGGGCGGCGGACGGAGCTGCGGCGGGTGGCCTGGAAGGCGTCGTGGTCAGGGCAGGTTGGGTGGCCGGGGCCTGGCGCCGCGCGGGTGCCACGGCCTCGATCCGGGCGGTCAGTTCGGGCGACGGCGCCGGCGCTGTCTGGAGTCCGGCCAGCGGCGGGGCTTCAAGGGCCGCCGGGTCGACCAGCTGGTCGAAGCTCTGGAACAGCAGCACCCGGACGAAATCGATGGCGCCGGCGTCGGCGAACAGTTTGACGCGCCAGCTGCCGTCAATGCTGCGCGCCACGACCCCGACCGGCAGGCCGCGCGGGAACACTCCACCGTCGCCCGAGGTCAGCACCCGGTCGCCGGCCTGGATCGTCCCCTGCCCGCGCAGGAAGTCGAGCCTCGGGTTGCCGCCGCCGTCGCCGACCAGGATGGCGCGGGCGTCGGAGCGGTCGATCAGCACCGGGGTGCGGCTGGCGACATCGGTCAGCAGCAGGACCCGGCTGACGCCGTTGGTGGTTCCCACCACCCGGCCGACCAGGCCGTGCTCATTGACCACCGGATTACCGACCCGGATGCCCTTGCGGGTGCCGGCATCGATCAGGCGGGCGTTCGAGAACGGGCCACGCGATTCCGAGACCGCCCGCGCCGTGGCCATGCGGATGGCCGGCTCGGTGCGGATGCCCAGCAGGGCCTCGTATCGGTCGTTGGTGTTCTTCAGGGTGATGTTGGCGTCGCGCAGCGCCTGCATGTCCGCCAGCTGTTCCTTCAGCTTGCGGTTTTCAGAGACAGCGAAGAAGTATCCGCTGACCCCGTCTGAAAGATGGCCGATCCATCGAACCGGCGCCGACAGCACACCGCCGACCGGCGCAGCAGCCTGATCGAACCCACCGCGAACGCCGCCATAGCCGTTGGCCGTGTTCTCACGCTTGTCCGTAAGGAGCAGCAACACAGCCGCAACGCCGGCGACGACGACCGCCACCGCCGCTGTCCAGACCAGCGGAACCTTGAAGTTCTCGAACGGACCGTCCCGAAACGCCACGGGTCGCCCTCACCTTCCAACAGCGCGTCGCCCCCCGCGCCCCTAGGGTACTAGGGCAGAGTCGAGTCCAGAACGCCCTTCATCCACTTGGGATGTTCGAGCACCTTGCCGCAGCCGATGGCCACGCACGACAGCGGGTCGTCGGCGACGGATACCGGCAGGCCGGTCTGGTCGCGCATCTCGGCGTCAAGGCCGCGCAGCAGCGCGCCGCCGCCGGTCAGCATGATGCCCTTGTCGGCGATATCGGCGGCCAGTTCGGGCGGCGTGGCTTCCAGAGCCACCTTCACGGCGTCGATGATCTGCGACACCGGTTCGGCCAGGGCTTCGGCGGCCTGGCGCTCAGAGATGCGGACCTCGCGGGGCACGCCCTGCATCAGGTCGCGGCCCTTGACCTCGATCGACAGGCCTTCGCCGTCGTGCGGGACGCGGGCGGTGCCGATGTCCTTCTTGATGCGCTCGGCGGTGGTCTCACCGATCAGCAGGTTATGGTTGCGGCGCATATAGCTGATGATCGCCTCGTCCATCTTGTCGCCGCCGACGCGGACCGAACGCGAATAGACGATGCCGGACAGCGACAGCACGGCGACCTCGGTGGTGCCGCCGCCGATGTCGACGACCATCGAACCTTGCGGCTCGTGGATGGGCAGGCCGGCACCGATTGCCGCGGCCATGGGCTCGTCGATCAGGCCGACGCGGCGGGCCGAGGCGTTGAGGCATGAGTCGTTGATGGCCCGGCGCTCGACCGCGGTGGCGCCGGACGGCACGCAGACGATGACCTTGGGGTTCACGAAGCTCTTGCGGTTGTGAACCTTGCGGATGAAGTGCTTGATCATCTCTTCGGCGACTTCGAAGTCGGCGATGACCCCGTCGCGCATCGGACGGATGGCTTCCATGTGACCCGGCGTGCGGCCCAGCATCTGCTTGGCCTCGATGCCGACAGCGTGGACGACCTTGCGCCCGCCGACGTTGCGCAGGGCGACCACCGACGGCTCGTTGAGCACGATGCCCTTGCCCTTCATGTAGATCAGGGTGTTGGCGGTGCCGAGGTCGATGGCGATATCGTTCGAAATCATTCCGAACAGAGCAAACATGGGCGGGTTTTTCTTCGCAGGAGGGGGCCGGTCGGAGCGTTCTCTGGCGTCAGTCCGAAACGCGATCCCCACCGCGCGCCGATTCCGTTGTTCCGCCTCGGAAAACTGGTCCCTCTGCCCGCTACTTGGGGCGATTTCAAGGCCTAACTCCGGTAACAGGTGCGGCATCGGCGACACGGGTCAAGCGGTAAAGCCAAGCCGTTGGAATGCTGGACTTTTTGTTTTGCTCCCGGCGACCGGCGTTACAGCAGCGGAAGGCCTTCCTGCTCCAGCGCCCGGATCACCGCCGGGCGGCCCTGCATGCGCTTGATATGGGCGCGAACCAACGGCCGGGTTTCAGGGTTACCCATGCCGTCGCGCTGGTACCAGCGGGCGAAGATGTAGAGGTAGGGATCGGAGGTTGAATAGTCGCCGTTCACCCACTCGCGGCCGTCGGCCAGCCGATCCTCGATCAGGCCGAACTGCTCGTCCAGCACCGACGGCGCCTTGGCCTGCATGGCCGCCTGGCTCTGGGCGTCGTCGGCGTAACGGCCGGGGCGGAACTTGTGGGCGAAGGTCGGGTGCAGGGTCGCGCACAGGAAGGCGTTGAAGGCCTGGACCTCGGCGAAGGCGAAGGGATCCCCCAGGGGCATCAGGTCCGCCCTCGGCCAAGTCTGGGCGACATAGGCCAGGATGGCGGGATTCTCGGTCAGAACGCCGCGGTCGGTCGCAAGCGCCGGCACCCGGCCCTTGGGGTTCAGCGCCAGGTACTCCGGCGTCCTCTGCTGCTGCTCGCCCAACTTGACCAGTTCCAGTTCATAGTCCGCGCCCGCCTCCTCCAGCGCGATGTGCGAGGCGGTGGCGCATGAGCCGGGGGAGTAGAAGAGCTTCAGCATGGGTCGTTCCTGACTGTGATCGCGCAACACTGTGGCGCCGGGATTGATCCAGCGCCACGTTGCAGCGCAACATCGGTTTGCCTACACACGTCTGGTCCCAGCTCTCCTTAGGATTCGCTGATGTTCGAGCCCTCCGCCGCCCTGCGTCGCGTCAAGCCGTCCGCCACGCTCGCGGCGACCCAGCGCGCGCGCGATCTGCAGCGCGCGGGCCGCGACGTGATCTCGCTGGGCGCCGGCGAGCCGGACTTCGATACACCCGACAACATCAAGGGCGCCGCCATCAGGGCGATCCAGGACGGCAAGACCAAGTACACCGACGTCGATGGCATCCCCGAGCTGAAGGCGGCCATCGTGGCCAAGTTCGCCCGCGAGAACGGCCTGA
>JANNVY010000009.1:0-4277 GCA_031408375.1 Pseudomonadota bacterium
TCGCCCTCCTGATCGGCGGCGTCTTCTGGTGGCAGAACAAGCAGCGGTGGGAGGCCACCGAGAACGCCTATGTCCAGGCTGACACGGTGGTGGTTTCGCCCCAGGTGACCGGCTACGTCGCCGAGGTTCTGGTGGCCGACAACCAACGGGTGGCGCCCGGCCAGGAGTTGGTCCGTCTGGACCCCTCCGAGGCCCAGGCCGCGTTCCTCCAGGCCCAGGCCAATGTGTCGGCGGCGGAGGCTGGCGTGCAAAACGTCGACGACCGCGCCCGCCTTGGCCAGGCCCAGATCGCCCAGGCGGCGGCCGGCGTCAGTTCGGCCCAGGCCCAGGCCCAGGTCGCCTCGGCCGACATGGATCGCTACGGCAAGCTGGCCGGTTCGGGCTGGGTCTCGCCCCAGCGGCTGCAGACTGTCCGCGCCCAGGCGGCCGAAAGCCGCGCCGGAGTGGCCCAGGCGGCCGCGGCCCTTGAAGCCCAGCGCCGGTCCGTCGGATCGCTGGGCTCCAGCCGCGCCCAGGCCCAGGCCCAGGTCGAACAGGCCCGCGCAGCGCTCGAGACCGCCCGCATCAACCTGACCCGCACCGTCATCCGCGCGCCGGTGGGCGGCGTCATCGGGGCCCGCGCCGTGCGGCCTGGCCAGTACGTGCGCCCCGGCGGGGCGCTGCTCAGCGTGGTGCCATTGGGCCGCACCTTCATCGTGGCCAACTTCAAGGAAACCCAGGTCGGGCGGATGCGGATCGGCCAGCGGGTCGTGGTCCACGCGGACGCCTTCCCAGGCCAGGAGATCGCCGGCCGGGTCGAGAGCTTCGCGCCCGCCACCGGGTCGGAGTTCGCCATGATCCCGGTGGAGAACGACACCGGCAACTTCACCAAGATCACCCAGCGGGTGCCGGTGCGCATCGCGCTGCAGGCAGGCTCGCCGCTGGCCCAGGCCCTGCGCCCGGGGCTGTCGGTGTCGGTGAAGGTGGATCTGAAGAGCCAGGGCGGGGTCAATTTCGCCCAGGCCGGGCAGACCGCCTCATCCAACCGCTACGCCCAGACCGGAGTGGCCCGCTGAGCGACGCCGCGACCATGGGGCCCGAAGGCCGCCTGCCGGTGGAGAAGCCGGGCAAGCCACCGCGAAAGCCGCGCGTGGATGTCAGCGCGCGACCGGGCGAAAAAATCAACTGGCCGGCCCTGCTGCTCGGCTTCGGGGCCATGGTGCTGGGCCAGTTCATGGCCATCCTCGACATCCAGATCGTGGCCTCGTCCCTGCCGCAGGTCCAGGCCGGCATCGGGGCCTCGAACGACGAGATCAGCTGGATCCAGACCGCCTACCTGATCCCCGAGGTCGTGATGATCCCGCTGTCGGGATACCTGGCGCGAATGTGGGGGGTGCGGAACGTCTATCTGATGAGCTGCGCCGGCTTCGTGGTTATGAGCGTGGCCACCGGCCTGTCGACCAACATCGACATGATGATCTTCACTCGCGCCCTGCAGGGCTTCCTGGGCGGGGCGATGATCCCGACCGTCTGGGCCGTGGCCTTCAGCGCCTTCCCGCCGGACAAGCGTACCACCGCCGGGGTGATCATGGGGCTGATCGTGACACTCGCGCCCACCGTCGGCCCGACCCTGGGCGGCCACTTGACCGAGTTGCTGAGCTGGCGCTGGCTGTTCTTCATCAACGTGCCGGTGGGTATCGTCGTCTTTCTGATGGTCTGGCGCTGGGGCAATTTCGGAACCGGCGACCGGTCGCTGGCCAAGGGCTTCGACTGGTGGGGCCTTGGGACCATGGCGGTGTTCCTGATGAGCATGCAGTACGTGCTGGAGGAGGGCGCCAGGAACGACTGGTTCGCCGATGACAAGATCCTGTTCCTGGCCATCGTGGCGGTGCTGACCGGCGTGGCCTTCATCTGGCGATCGCTGTCCTACTTCCAGCCGATCGTGGAGTTACGCGCCTTCATGAATCGCAACTTCACCCTCGGGGTGATCATGACCTTCGTCACCGGCGCCTCGCTGTTCGGCGGCACCTTCCTGATGCCGCTGTTCCTGGGCCGGGTGCGCGGCTATTCGTCGGCCGAGGTGGGCACCACCATGATGGTCTCGGGCCTCGCCATGTTCCTGACCGCGCCGATCGCCGGAAGGCTGGCGCGCAGCCTGGACCCGCGCATGCTGATGTTCATCGGCTTCTCCATGGTGGCCTGGGGCATGTGGGACGCCCATGCGGTGACCGATGAGTGGGGCTTCTGGCAGTTCGCCGGCGTGCAGGCGTTGCGCGGCGCCGGGGTAATGATCGCCATGATCGCCAGCCAAAACGTCACCATGTCGACCCTGCCCCTGGAGCTGGTGCCGGCGGCCTCGGGCCTGGTGAACCTCTCGCGCAATGTCGGCGGGGCCGTGGGGCTGGCCTTGCTCTCGACCCTGCTCAGCGAAAAGACCGCCCTGCACCTGAATGAGCTGTCCAGCCGGATCACCACGGCCAACACTGCGGCTATGGATATGATCGCGGGCCTGACCGCGCGCATGCAGGGACTGGGCGCCGCCGATCCGGACGGCGCCGCGGCCAAGGCGTTTCAGGGGATGATCAGCCAGCAGGCTGTGACGCTCGCCTTCGGTGACGGCTTCGTGCTGCTGGCGGCGGGCGCGGCCATTGCGGCGGTCGCGGCCCTGTTCGCCGCCCCGTCCAGGCCGGGCGCCGGCGCGTTAGAGGCGCACTGATGGCGGGAACTTCAAATGGCTAGGGCGCTTGGACAGATCGACACCCGCAAGGACGAAGCCATCCTGGAGGCCGCCTCGCGCCTGTTCGCCGCCCGTGGCCTGTCAGTGTCGATGGACGAGATCGCGCGCATCGCCGGCGTGTCGAAGCAGACGCTCTACAACCGTTACCGCTCCAAGGTGGAGATCGCCGGCGCCGTGGCGGCGCGGCGGTCCGAGGCGATTTCCGCCCCCTTGATGGGCGACGGGCCGCCCGAGCAGGTGCTGGAGCAGCTGGCGTTGGGATTGCTGGAGAAGCTCTGCTGTCCCGATCACGTCAATTCCCTGCGCGCCGCGGCCCTGGCCTCGGCCGAGGCGCCGGTACTGGGCAAGGCGGTTTATGAGGCCGGCCCCGCCGAAAGCCGCCGCCGGCTGGCGGAGTGGCTGACGGCCCAGACGAAGCTTGGCCGCCTGTCGGTCGACGATCCGGTCCAGGCCGCCGAGATGTTCTCGGGCATGGTGCTGGGGCACGGCCATCTGCGCGGCCTGCTGGGTCTGGAGAGCTTCGCGCCCGGCCAGGCCAAGGCCAGGGCCCGCGCCTGCGCCCAGCGCTTCATGCGGGCCTTCTCGCCATAAGGTCTGCGCCAGATACACGAAGGGCCCCGGCGTTTCCGCCGAGGCCCCCCGCGTCCAGATCCTCGGATGAGGCTTAGCCCATCGCGTCGGCGACTTCCTGGAACTTGCCGCTGACGTTGGTGCCCAGCGCTTGAGTAGCGGCGATGATCACGACAGCGATGAGAGCGGCAATCAGGCCGTATTCGATGGCCGTGGCGCCGGATTCGTCTTTGGCGAAACGATTGAAGAACTTGGTCATGTTAGTCTCCTTAGCGATAAGACAGTTTCCCACCAGAGGAGCCCGGGCCTGTCCTGCCCTGTTGCCCCCGAACGCCATGAGAGATTGCGCCGGTGGTGCTTAATTCCGGGTGAACAATGGCACCTCTACTCAAATTTTCTTATAGTGAACGATTCTTTACTATGAAGATCGATTAACCAACGGGCCGAAAAGCCTTGCCTCTCAACGGTTCCCGGGCCGCCAAGCAACGCCGGGCCTGCGAAGGCCATTTTCGCCTTCACCGATCTTCTTCCGACCCCGCCCAGGCGCAAGTTTTCGTTCACCGTCGCTGTTCAGGGTTCCTTGAGGAAAGGGGCGCAGATTTCGCCTCGCGCACACGCGCAATAGAGTCTTAGGAGCGAAACTGATGCGCCGTCTGCTCATCGCCTGCCTGGCCGCCGCCGCGATTGCTTCGCCCGCGCTCGCCTCGCCCAGCACCAGCGTCGCCATCGACCACACCACTCGCATCAACCTGCGCGGCGCGGCCGCCTCGGTGATCGTGGGCAATCCGGCCGTCGCCGACGTGACGGTGGTGGACGAGCGGACCCTGTTCCTCTCTGGCCGCGGCTACGGCGTCACCCAGGTGGTGGTGCTGGATCCGCTTGGCCGCACCCTCTGGTCGGGCGAGGTCGTAGTGACCGCGCCCACCGAAGGCGCGGTCACCGTCTATCGCGGCGCCCAGGCCACCGAGATGGCCTGCGCGTCGGCCTGCTC
>JANNVY010000010.1:0-3394 GCA_031408375.1 Pseudomonadota bacterium
CAATGCAGTGGGCGGCTTACAGGTTTGATCGCTATCGAGACGGTATGCGCAACGCGGATGGATTCGAGACGATCGACTTGCAGGCAGGTGGCCGGTTCGGCGTGTTCGAACAGCGCGCGGCGATCGACCTCGACGCCGTGATCCCGGCGGACCTCGACTGGCGTCTGGGACTGGCGGCCGTGATCGAGGAGAAGTCGGGCGGCAAGTCCTACTGGGCGCTTGCCCATCCGGAGGGCTCCCCGGATTTCCATCATTCCGACGGCTTTGCCTTAGCTCTCCCCGCGGCGGACCGCCCATGAAGTTCGGTATCGACCGCCTGCTCGCCGACCCCGCCCTGCGCGCCCCGCTGGAGGGCAAGCGTATCGGCCTGGTGGCTCACCCTGCGTCCGTGACGCCGGACCTGACCCATTCGCTGGACGCGCTGGTGGCGGCAGGTCTGAACGTCACGGCGGCCTTCGGGCCCCAGCACGGCCTGCGCGGCGACAAGCAGGACAACATGATGGAGAGCCCGGACTTCAATGATCCGCGGCTCGGCATCCCGGTGTTCAGTCTCTATGGCGAGGTGCGCCGTCCCACCGGCCAGTCGATGCACACCTTCGACGTGGTGCTGGTCGACCTGCAGGATCTGGGCTGCCGCATCTACACCTTCATCACGACCCTGCTCTACGTGCTGGAGGCCGCCGCCCAGCATGGCAAGGAGGTCTGGGTGCTGGACCGCCCCAACCCCGCCGGACGGCCGGTGGAGGGCCTGACGCTGTTGCCCGGCTGGGAGAGCTTCGTGGGCGCCGGTCCCATGCCCATGCGCCACGGCATGACGCTGGGCGAGCTGGGCTACTGGTTCATCGGCCACTTCAAGCTGGACGTGGCCTACCGCGTCATCGCCATGGAGGGATGGGCGCCCGAGGCCGCGCCGGGCTACGGCTGGCCGCTGGGCGAGCGCGAGTGGATCAACCCCAGCCCCAACGCGCCGAATCTGTCGATGGCGCGCGCCTACGCCGGCACGGTGATGATCGAGGGCGCGACCCTGTCGGAGGGGCGGGGCACGACGCGGCCGCTGGAGCTGTTCGGCGCGCCCGACATCGACGCCCGCGCTGTCATGGCCGAGATGCAGCGTTTCGCGCCCCAGTGGCTGGCCGGCTGCCGCCTGCGCGACATCTGGTTCGAACCGACCTTCCACAAGCACGCGGGCGCGCTATGCAACGGGGTGCAGATCCACGTCGAGGACCGTGGCTACGACCACGCGGCGTTCCGGCCCTGGCGGCTGCAGGCGCTGGGCTTCAAGGCGATCCGGACGCTCTATCCGGACTACGACCTGTGGCGCGACTTCCCGTACGAATACGTCTTCGACAAGCTGGCCATCGACGTCATCAACGGCGGGCCGGCCCTGCGCGAATGGGTCGATGACCGCGCGTCGGCGCCTGGCGACCTCGACGCGATCGCCACGCCCGACGAACAGGCCTGGCTGGAGGTGCGCCGGCCGCACCTGATCTACTGATGCTGGGCAAGAAGCACTGGGCCGAGCGCATCGTGTCGGAGGCAGGGGTTCCCTCCGATACCCGCGTCGCGCCCGAGATCGCCAAGATGCTGATCGCCGGCGCCCACCAGTTCGCCAGGGTGTTCGCCGCCGCGCCCGGGTCCCAGCCGCAGGACGACCTCGACCTGATGGTGCTCAGCGCCCGCGCCATGCCCGATAACCGCTCGGCGGTGGAGCGGCTGATCGGGAAGTTCGACCTGTCGGACGAACGTGCCACGCGACTGCTGGAACTGGTCCGCCAGGCCGCCTACCGCCTGTTTGACGCGGAGGGGCGCAAGTTGCCCCAGGTTGGCCGGTCCTGGCCGGCAGGCCTTGAATGAATATCCGCGGCTCCCCAACTATCGAGTGCGGACCGGGTCCCTCTGGCAATCCCGATGGATTGTGATGTCGGGCCGCATCGAGCGACCTCGATGGGACCGGTTCCATGTTTCCATAAACCCGGTCGGCCGAGGCGCTCCCGCTGAGGAGAGACGCCTTGATTGAAGTCTTGCCTTGCCGCGTGCGCCGCGAGCAGGAGCGGCTGTGGGCGCCCATCGGCCCCTGCGCACTCTTCCGAAACGGACGGACGACATGAAGCGTCTGATCGAGGGCTATCGGCGGTTTCGCGCCGACACTTGGCCGACGGAACGCAAGCGCTACGAAACCCTGTCCAGGCGCGGACAGAAGCCCGAGACCCTGGTGATCGGGTGCATCGATTCGCGGGTTGATCCGCAAACGGTTTTCGGGGCTGCCCCGGGCGAACTTCTGGTCGTGCGCAATGTCGCCAACCTGGTGCCGTCCTACATGCCTGACGGCGGCTATCACGGCACCAGCGCCGCGCTTGAGTTCGCCGTCCAGGTTCTGGGCGTGCGCAACATCGTGGTGCTGGGACATGCCAGGTGCGGCGGAGTCGGGGCCCTGCTGGAGGGCGCGCCCCGGCATGCGCCGGACTTCATCGACCCATGGATGGCTATCGCCGAGCCAGCCCTCTGGCCGATTCCCCCGAGTTTCGGTGAAGACGGCCTTCACGCCCACTTCGAGCGCGAAGTCGTGCGGCTGTCGGTCAGGAACCTGCTGACCTTCCCGTGGATCGCCAGCCGCGTGGCGTCCGGGACCATGAATCTGCAAGGATTTCGGTTCGATATCGAGACCGGCCAGCTCGCGGTGATGACCGCGACGGGGTTCGAGGCGGTCGCCGCCTAGGCTTTACCCGCCGCCTTCGCGCGTTCGATGCCTTCCAGCACCATGTTGCGGGCGTAGGCCGCGTCCTTCCAGCCATGGACCTTCACCCACTTGCCGGGCTCTAGGTCCTTGTAGTGGGTGAAGAAGTGCTCGATCTGCTTGATCGTGATCTCGGGCAGGTCGGTGTAGTTCTGCACGTGGCCGTAGCGGGCCGAGATGCGCTCGACCGGGACGGCCAGCAGCTTCTCGTCGATCCCGGCCTGGTCTTCCATCAACAGCACGCCGACGATGCGCACGCTCATCACCGCGCCCGGCACGATGGCGCGGGTGTTGGCCACGATCACGTCGCAGGGATCGCCGTCGCCCGACAGGGTGTGGGGAATGAAGCCGTAGTTGCCCGGATAGCGCATCGCCGTGTGCAGGAAACGGTCGACGAACATGGCACCCGACGCCTTGTCCATCTCGTACTTGATCGGCTCGCCGCCGATCGGCACCTCGATGATGACATTGACCTCTTCAGGCACGTTGCGCCCGACGGGGATGGCTTCGATACGCATGGTGAAGTCCCTAGATAGGCTCGGCTTCGATGCGCTTGTCGAGGTAGCCGCCGACGTGGCGTTCGACTTCGCCGATCTTGTCCTGCCAGAAGTGGTTGGCGTCGGGCACGACCTCATAGTCAATGACGATGCCCTTCTGGGT
>JANNVY010000011.1:0-2279 GCA_031408375.1 Pseudomonadota bacterium
GCGGGCGACCCGTTCGCCCGCGAAAGCACCATCTATTCCGACGAGATTGCAGACGCCTTCTTCAAGGCCATCGAGGACAAGGACGTGAAGGCCATCGTCTTCCGTGTCTCGTCGCCGGGCGGTTCGGACACCGCGTCCGAACAGATCGGCGCCGCGGTCCGTGCGGCCAAGGCGGCCGGCAAGCCGGTGGTGGTCTCCATGGGCACCTATGCCGCCTCCGGCGGCTACTGGATTTCCGCGGACGCCAACCACATCGTGGCCAACCCATCGACCCTGACCGGCTCGATCGGCGTGTTCGGCGGCAAGTTCGTGCTCGGCGATCTGGCGGCGCGTTTCGGCGTCGACATGCGCGATCTGCGGGTCGGCGGCGAATACTCCAGCGCCTTCACCCCGACCTCCAGCTTCACCCCCGCCCAGCGCGCGGCCTTCGCCAAGTGGATGGACCGCATCTACGAGAGCTTCATCCAGCGTGTCTCGATCGGCCGCAAACTGCCCCCCGCCCGCGTGCGCGAAATCGCCAAGGGCCGGGTCTGGACCGGCGCCCAGGCGCTGCAACTGGGCCTGGTCGACGAGCTGGGCGGCTTCAACACCGCCGTGGCCCGCGCCAAGGTCCTGGCCCGCATCCCGGCCGACCAGGAAGTCCGCTTCAAGCGCTTCCCGACCGAGAAGACCTTCTTCGAGGGCCTGTCGGAAGCCATGGGCGTGTCCTCGGCCACCATGCGCTCGCTCTCGACCGTCGGTTACCTCCTGACCGACCCGCGCGCCGAAGCCCTGCTCGATGACGTGGCCGAAGCCCGCATGCGCGAAGGCGGCCGCGCGGCGGTGCTGTCCGATACGCCGCGGGTGGATCGGTAAGGGCGCCGAGAACCCTTCTCACGGAGTGAGAAGGAGGGAACCCACGCACCGGAGGCCGAAGGCCGCAGGTTTTTGCGTGGGGGTAGAGCCGGCGGCTCGCACCGACGGAGCGACCGCGCCGTGGCGGTTCCTCCTGCGGCTCTTCCCCCAAGCAAGAACCTGCGCGGCCAGCGCCGCTCCGGTGCGTGGGCTCCGCCTTCTCACTCCGTGAGAAGGGTCAGCTCAGAACAACACGCCCGGGTTCATGATTCGCTTGGGATCGAGCGCCTTGCGGATCGCCCGCATGGTCTCGATCTCCACCGGCGTCTTGTAGCGCAGCGCCTCGGTGGTCTTCAGCCGTCCCAGGCCGTGCTCGGCCGAGATCGAACCCTCGTAGCGCGCCACGATGTCGTGGACGATGCGCGAGCCCTGGTCGCGCAGGGCGTCGAAGGCAGCTGCATCGGCGCCCACCGGCATGATCACGTCGTAGTGGATGTTACCATCGCCGACGTGGCCGAAGGCGGTGATGCGCACGCCGGGGTGGAAGCGCTCCACAGCGGCGGTGGCTTCCTCCAGCATGGCGGCGACCTTCGAGATCGGGGTGGAGATGTCGTGCTTCCAGCCGGCGCCCTCGGGCTTCTGGCCGGCCGACTGGTCCTCGCGCACCCGCCAGAAGTCCTTCACCTGCTGCTGGCTCTGGGCCACGGCGGCGTCGAGGATGGTCCCGTCCTCCAGCGCCTCGGAGAGCAGCCGCTCCATCGCCGCCTCCGCAGCGCCGGGCTCGCCCGAGGCCAGTTCGACCAGCACCGTCCAGGGGTACGCACCGTCGGGCAGGGGGTCGCGCGTGCCGGGAATGTTCTTCAGCACCATCTGTGTCCCCAGCCGGCTCATCAGCTCGAAGGCGTCGACGCCCCCGCCGGTCTCGGCCTTGGCGCGGTGGAGCAGTTCGACCGCCCTGGCGGGGCTCTCCAGCCCGACCACGGCGGTGGCCCGCGAGCGCATAAGCGGGAAGAGCTTGAGGCTGGCGGCGGTGATGACGCCCAGCGTCCCCTCCGCCCCGATCAGCAGCTGCTTCAGGTCGTAACCGGTGTTGTCCTTGCGCAGGCGCTTGAGCCCGCGAAGGATCTCGCCGTTGGGCAGCACCGCCTCCAGCCCCAGCACCAGGTCGCGCATCATGCCGTAGCGCAGCACCGCCACCCCGCCGGCGTTGGTCGAGATGTTGCCGCCGATGGTCGCCGTGCCCTCGGCCGCGAGGCTGAGCGGGAAGAGCCGGCCGTGCGCCTGGGCCGCCTGTTGCGCCTCCAACAAGGTGACGCCCGCCTCGACCACCATGGCGTCATCAGCCGGGTTCACGTCGCGAACGGCGCGCAGCTTTTCGGCGGAAAGCAGGACTTCGCCTTCGGGGATCTGGCCGCCGACCAGGCCGGTATTGCCGCCCTGGGTGG
>JANNVY010000012.1:0-2170 GCA_031408375.1 Pseudomonadota bacterium
GCCGCCATGGTGCTGTTCGCCCGCACCCTGTCGGACGGCTTCTTCGGGGCCATGGAGCAATGGCGCCAGGTGCTGATGGTCATCGCCGTGATCTCGTTCGTGGTCGGCGGTGTCGGCGGTCTGGTCCAGCGCAATCTCAAACGCCTGCTTGCCTACTCCTCGATCGCCAACATCGGCTACGCCCTGCTGGGCATCGCGGCGGGGACCCAGATGGGCATGCAGGCCATGCTGATCTTCATGGTCCTGTACATGATCGACGTGACGGCCTTCTTCGCCTGCATCATGGCGCTGAGCCGCAAGGGTCGGGAGATGGCCAGCATCGATGACCTGTCGGGGCTGAAACAGGCCAAACCGGGGATGGCGATCGCGCTCACCATCCTGTCGCTGTCGGTCCTGGGCATGCCGCCGTTCTCGGGCTTCTGGGCGAAATACTATGTCTTCAAGGCCGCCATCGACGCCGGCCTGTGGCCCATCGCCGTGGCCGGCCTGGTCGCTTCGGTGGTCGCCGCCTTCTACTACCTGCGGATCATCAAGGTGATGTGGTTCGACGCGGCTCCCGGCGAGGCCGATGCGTCGCCGCGCGGCGCCCACTGGGTAGCGATCGCGGGCGCGGCCTTCAGCTTCCCCGTGGTCCTGTTCGCCCTGGCCTGGCTGGAGCCCGCCGCCGCCAACGCCGCGAGCGCATTCGGGCTTGGCTGAGGCGTTTGACGACCAAAAGCACCCCAAGCGCAGGGTTGTCAGGGGTGAAATCAGCACTAGTTCAGTAAAAACAATATCTTAGACATTTTTTCAGCGCATTCCGGCCGCCCGGGCTAGAAAACGCCGCTACGCTTCCCCGGAAAACAGCCCCCTGACATGAGCCCGCCCACGGTCCCGGTCCTCAGCTTCGACCAGATCGACTCCACCAACGCCGAGGCGCGTCGTCGCGCCGAGTCCGGCGAAGCGGGTCCGCTGTGGATCACGGCTGTACGCCAGACCGCCGGCCGGGGGCGCCGGGGCCGTGACTGGTCGACCGAGGCCGGCAACCTGGCCGCCACCCTGCTCACCACCGTGCGCAAGCCCGCGGGCGAGGCGGCCCAGACCGCCTTCGTGGCGGCCCTGGCGGCGGCTGAGCTGTGCGAGGCCTATGTCCCGGCGGTGCTGGTTCGCATCAAGTGGCCCAATGACGTGCTGATCGCAGGCGCCAAGGTCGCCGGCATCCTGATCGAGAGCGGGACCCTGGCTGACGGCCGGCTGTGGCTCGCAGTCGGCTGCGGCGTGAACCTCGCCAGCGCGCCCGGCGGTACGCCCTATGCAGCAACCAGCCTGGCCGCCCACCTGCGCGGCGGCGTCAACGAACCGCCGGCTCCCGTCGAGGCCATGGGCGCCTTCGCCGCCGCCTTCGGTCGCTGGATGGCCATCGGGAACGAGGGCGGCTTCGAGCCCCTCGCCCGGGCCGGGACGGCGCGCGCCGGTGGCCTTGGTGGGACCTGCGTGGCCCGCCTGGGCGCTGAAACCGTCGAGGGCATCGCCGAGGGGCTGGACGACGATGGGGCGCTACGCCTGCGCCTGCGCACCGGCGAGGTGCGCCGCATCACCGCCGGCGATGTCTTCTTCGAGGCCGCGTGATGTTGCTGGCCATTGAACAGGGCAACACCAACACCCTCTTCGCCGTCCACGACGGCAAGGACTGGATCGCCCAGTGGCGCACCGCCACCGAGGCCAGCCGCACCGCCGACGAATACGCCGTCTGGCTGAATCAGCTGCTGGAAATGGCCGGGCTCAAGTTGGCGGAGCTCGACGCCTGCATCATCTCGACCGTGGTGCCCCAGTCGCTGTTCAACCTGCGCAACCTGTCCCGCCGCTACCTCAAGGCCGAGCCGCTGGTGGTGGGCGAGAACGCGACGCTCGGCATCGACATCCGGATAGAAAAGCCCTCCGAAGCCGGCGCCGACCGCCTGGTCAACGCCGTGGGCGGCTTTGTGAAGTACGGCGGTCCGCTGATCCTGGTCGACTCAGGCACCGCCACGACCTTCGATGTCGTCGGCGAAGATGGCGGGTTCGACGGCGGTGTCATCGCGCCGGGCATCAATCTCAGCATGCAGGCGCTGCACCAGGCTGCCGCGCGGCTGCCGCGCATCGGCATCGAAAAGCCGGACCGTGTGATCGGCCGCGGCACGGTCGAGGCGAT
>JANNVY010000013.1:0-6381 GCA_031408375.1 Pseudomonadota bacterium
CGAGTACAAGGTCGGCTAAACGGCCGTTCCCACCAGCCTTCCGATGCCGGCCGTGATCGCCATGGCCAGCGCGCCCCAGAACATGACCCTGAGCGTGGGCCGGACGAGGCCCGCACCTCCCGCCTGGGCCCCAACCGCGCCGACCAACCCAAGGAAGGCCAGGGACGCCGCCGAGACGGCGACTGGAACGTGTTCGAGGGGCGTGAGGAACGCGACCAGCAACGGCAGGGCAGCGCCGACAGTAAAGGTCGCCGCCGAGGTCAGGGCTGCCTGGATCGGTCGGGCGGTAGTGATTTCCGAGATACCCAATTCGTCCCGCGCATGGGCGCCGAGAGCGTCCTTGTCCATCATCTGCCGGGCGACCTGGACTGCCAGCTCCGGATCGAGGCCGCGGGCGACATAGATGCCCGTCAGCTCGCGCGCTTCGGCATCCGGGTCGTCGGCCAGCTCGGCGGTCTCGCGCGCCAGGTCGGCCTGCTCGGTATCGGACTGGGAACTGACCGAGACGTATTCGCCCGCCGCCATCGACATGGCCCCGGCCACCAGCCCCGCGGCGCCGGCGATCAGCACCTCAGGCCGCCCGGTGGCCGCTGCGGCGACGCCGACGATCAGGCTGGCGGTGGAGACGATGCCATCGTTGGCGCCCAGCACGGCGGCGCGAAGCCAGCCGATCCGAGCGACCAGATGCCGTTCGATATGCAGGGCGCGCGGCATGACGGAATTCTCCGATCGGGCGGGAGCCTATTTCAGAACGATGCCGTCGACCGTATTCGTCGTCACCGGGTGATATCCGGGCCGCGCCTTCGCATAGATCCGCCGGGCGATCGGCCGGCCCCAGTCGCCCTGGGCCATCAGGTCGGTGAACAGCGGCGCCACGAACTTGCGCCGGCCTTGGGAGGTCAGGAATTGCTCCAGCGACGGCATGGCAGGGTCATAGCGATTGGCGATGGCTAGCTTCAGCCAGAGGAAACGGATCTCCGAATTGCCGACTTCGTTGAAGTGGAAATGCCCTTCCAGCTCGTCCATCTGCGCCCGGGTCAGCTTGCGCGGCAGGGCGGTCAGGAAGCGCTGCCATTCCTGGGTTGACCAGCCGTCGACATAGATGCCCCGTGCCGTCGTCAGGCCGTTGGCGAACTTGCCGGCCATGGCGTCGACGGTGACGAACAGGGTCGTGCTCGGCTCGACCGCATTGGACGGCACGCCGGGCTGATAGATCCATTCGTCGAGGCGCAGCCTGGCCTCCAGTGCGGCGTCGCCCTTGATCAGGTTGGCGCGCATGTCGGCCAGCATGATTTCCGTGGTCATGGGCTGGAAAGCGTGGCGGTCGAAATAGCCTCGCAGCCAGGCGTCGAACTTCTCACGGCCCACGGTGCGCTCGACCATGCGCAGGAAGGCGGCGCCCTTTTCGTAGGGAATGTCCGTGGCCCCGTCGTCGGGATCGCGGCCGGCGAGGTCGACCACCAGCCGCGTGTCCGCCGCGGTCGGTCCTCCGAGCTCGGCCATGTCGCCCATCCAATCGGCCCAGCCGAGCGTCTGCAGCACCTCGGCCTGCAGGCGATCATAGACCGCCTCCATGATCCGGTTCTCGAAGTAGGTGGTGAAGCCCTCGTTGACCCAGAAATCGGCCCAGACCGCGTTGGTCACCAGGTTGCCCGACCAGCTGTGCGCCAGCTCGTGGGCGATCAGCGACACCAGCGACCGGTCGCCCGCCAGGATGGTCGGGGTGGCGAAGGTCAGGCGCGGATTCTCCATACCGCCGAAGGGGAAGGACGGCGGCAGGATCAGGATATCGTAGCGGCCCCAGCGGTAGGGCCCGTAGAGCTTCTCCGCCGCCTCGACCATCTTCTCGGTGTCGCGAAGCTCCGACGCCGCGGCCTCCAGGACCGACGGCTCGGCGTAGACGCCCGTGCGCGGCCCAAGCGGCTTGAAGGCGATGTCGCCGACCGCCAGGGCGATCAGATAGGGCGGGACGGCCTTGTCCATGTTGAAGCGCCAGGTCTTCAGGCCCGGTCCGGCAGCCTCGCCGGCGGGCGTCAGGTCCTCGGCGCTCATCACCGCGCGCAGCGCCTCGGGCGCGGTGATCCGGGCTTCCCAGGTCTGGCGGATGCCGGGGCTGTCCTGGGTCGGAACCCAGGACCGGGTCAGGATCGATTGGCCCTGGCTGAACAGATAGGGATGGACCTTGCCCGCGGTCTGTCCAGCCGTCAGCCACTGCAGCGCGCCGGCGTCAGGCGCGGTTTCATAGTCGATGGCGATGCGTCGGGCGTTGTCAGGCAGATCGATGGTCAGGGCCTGGCCAAGGATCGGGTCGGCGGCCCCCAGCGAATGAGCCAGGTCCCGCGATCCAGCCGAGACGCGCGTGATCACCAGTCCCTTGGTGTCGAGGATCAGCTGACCCGCCCCCGGCGCCGCTTGAACGTCCAGGGTGGCGCGGCCTGACAGCACCTTGCGAACGAAGTCGACTTTCAGGTCCAGCGCCACGTGCAGAACGCGGGCGATCTCGGGACGGGCACGCGAGTGGATGTCGGGCGCCAGCGCCGGCGCAGGTGGCAGCATCAGGGCGGCCGGGGGCGGTTCGACGGGCGCGGCCGGGGGGGCGCGGTGGAACGGATTGGGGAGGTTCATCGAGGCGCAGGCCGAAAGCGCAAGCGTGGCGGTGACGGCGACGACGGTGGGAATGATGCGCATGGGTGAGGTCTCGAAGGCGGGAACTTGACGCAGTGGTTCTAGCGCTTCCGCCCCGCTCGCCCAAATCCCATTCCGTGTGAGCCGGGAAAGTCGCTAACGGCCTCGCCGCAGTTCCGCGCGGATACGGGCGGCGCGCTGCCTGGCCTCGCGTTCGAGGCTCTCCCAGTCGTGCACGTAGCGGCGGGCAAAGCCGTCCACGCCATAGCGCCGATATTGCTCCACGTGGGTCAACTCGTGGGCCCAGAACCCCGGGTCCTGGGCGAGGCCGGCGTCGGAGAACAGGATCACGTCGCTGAGGGTGACGGCGCCCTCGCGGAAATACCAGTGGACCAGCAGGCCGCTCATCGACGGCTGTGACATCGGCGTGCGCCAGCGCACCTGGTTCAGTGTCGCGGCCGAGAAGTAGGGCGACAGCGCCTTGATCACGTTCGCCGGCGCGGGTCGAACCCCGGAGGCGCGGGCGCGGTCCCGGGTCAGGCGGATGGTGGTGGCCAGCGCCGGGACGACTTCGGCCGGCAGCCGGCGCGATCGCAGCTCCTGCTCGGCGTGGCGCGCGGCGGTGCGGGCGGTCTCTTCGGCGGCCTCACGCCCCTGTTCGGCGGCGCTGTACCAGTCGGCCTGGGTGAAGGGCGCCGCCTGCGCCGAACCGGCGGCGAGCAACAGGCCCGCGACCGCGCACCTGAGCGCAATCCGCGCCAGACCCATGACTGTTCGCCTAGCCGCCAAGCGCGCCTCCTCCGACGACAGGATTAGAGACCCGAATTTGCGGCGCGACAACGGCGAACGGGGGCGACGCATCGGCGCACCGAAACGCCTTCTCCGGACGGAGAAGGAAATCGCACTATCGACCCCGGACTTCCTTGATCCGCAGACCCGGCGCGTCGGGCGGCGACGCATCCCCCGCCCCCAGGGCTCGCTGCATGAAGACAATGTCCATCCAAGCCTCGTGCTTCCACCCCACCGAGCGGAAGCTCCCCGCGTCGGCGAACCCGGCCCGGCGATGCAGGGCGACCGAACCGAGGTTGGCGCTGTCGCCGATGATCGCGACCATCTGCCGAAACCCCGCCGCCTGGCAGCGCGTGATCAAGCCCGCCAGCAGCGCCGAGGCGATCCCGCGCCGGTGAAACCGCGCATCGACGTAGATCGAATCCTCCACCGTGAAGCGGTAGCCGGTGCGCGGCCGAAACGGCGTGCAGGCGCCGTAGCCGGCCACCGCACCGTCGATTTCGGCGACGATGTAGGGCAGGCCATGGCCGACGACCGAGCGCCAACGCGTCAGCATCTCTTCCAGCGGTGGCGGGTCGTATTCGAAGGTGCCCGATCCGGTGAGGACCGCGTGGGCATAGATCGCCTGGACCGACGCGATGTCCTGCTCGGTCGCGTCGCGGATGATCACGGCTTCTCCCACCCACGCTCCAGCGCCCACACCGCGAAGGCGTAGTCGAGCGCGATCTCCTTGAGGAAATCGAACCGCCCCGAGGCGCCGCCGTGGCCGGCCTCCATGTTGATCTTCAGCAGCACCGGATCGCCCGAGGTGGAGTTGGCGCGTAGCTTCGCCGCCCACTTGGCTGGCTCCCAGTAGGTGACGCGCGGGTCCGAGAGGCCGCCGGTGGCAAGCGTCGCCGGATAGGGCCTGGCGGCGATCTGGTCATAGGGGCTGTAGGCGGCGATGGCGTCGTAGGCGACAGGGTCTTCCAGCGGGTTGCCCCACTCGGGCCATTCCGGCGGCGTCAGCGGCAGGCTGGCGTCGCTCATGGTGTTCAGGACATCGACGAACGGCACCACCGCGACGGCCGCGCCCCAGAGGTCGGGCCGCAGATTCTGGGCCGCCCCAACCAGCAAGCCGCCCGCCGATCCGCCGTAGATGGCGATCCGGCCGGCCCGGGTATAGCCGCCCTCGATCAGGGTTTCCGCGCAGGCGACAAAGTCACTGAAGGTGTTGGGTTTTTTCTCCTTGCGACCGTCGAGGAACCAGCCGAAGCCCTTCTCCGATCCGCCGCGTACGTGGGCCGTGGCCCAAACCCACCCGCGGTCCACCAACGACAGGTGACGGATAGAGAACACCGGCTCCATGGCGATGCCGTAGGAGCCGTAGCCGTAGAGCATCAGGGGCGCTGACCCGTCCAGCGGCGTGTCCTTCAGCATCAGCACCGTTACCGGGACCTGCTCCCCGTCGGGGGCGGTCGCGTAGAGCCGCCGCGCCACATACTTTGCCGGGTCGTGGCCGGACGGAATTTCCTGTGTCTTTCGAAGGGTGCGCGCGCGCGTGCGCAAGTCGTAGTCGAACCACTGACGCGGCGTGGTCGGCGAATTGTAAATGAAGCGCGCCTTGTCCGTGGCGTACTCGTAACCGGGATCGAGGCTGAGCGCGAAGGCCTCCTCGTCGAAGTCGACGGCGTGTTCTGGCGTACCGTCCCGCGACGCGACGACGATGCGGTCCAGCGCATTCTCGCGCTCGGTGCGCACCAGCCATTTGTCGAAGGCGTGCACGCCGGTGACGAAGATGCCGGCGCGGTGGGGCAACCACTCCTGCCAGGTCGCCCGCGACGGGTCCTCCTCGCGCGCCTCCATCAGCTTGAAGTCGATGGCGCCGTCGGCGTTGGTACGAACGATGAAACGGTCGCCCCAGTGCTCGAGTTCATAGCGGATGCCGACCTCACGTGGCTGGACCACGCGCGGCTTCGCCTCGGGATCGGACGACGGGATCAGCAGGGCCTCGGAGGTCTCGTGGTCGCCGGCGCCGATAATAATCCAGGCGCCCGATCCGGTGCGGCCGACGCTGAGGAACATGCCGGGGTCGGCCTCCTCATAGACCAACACGTCGGCCACGCCGCGCGCCGGACGGCGGAACACGCGCGCCGGGCGGCCGTTCTCGTCACGCCAGATCCAGAACAGGAACCGTGAGCAAGCCGAAAACGTGAAGTCGCCGGTTGAGCTGGCGACCGGCCCTTCCAGCACGTCGCCGGTCTCCAGATCGCTGACCTTGATGGCGTAATACTCAGAGCCCTGGTCGTCCTCGGCCGAGGCCCAGAGACGGTGGTCGGGGCTGTGGCCAACGGCGGCGACCTGGAAATACGCCTTGCCCCGGGCGAGGGCGTCAACGTCCAACAGCACCTGCTCGGCGCCGGCCAGCGCGCGGGGCTCGCGGGCATAGACCGGATGCTGGGCGCCCAGGTTGAAGCGGCTGTAGTAGGCCCAGGGGCCGTCGGGCGCGGGGACGGACGCGTCGTCCTCCTTGATGCGGCCCTTCATCTCCTCGAACAGCGTCGCCTGCAGCGCCTCGGTCGGGGCCAGCATCGCCCTGGTGTAGGCGTTCTCTGCGTCGAGGTGGGCGCGGATATCGGGGCGCAGGACCGACGGGTCGCGCATCACCTGCTGCCAGTTCTCATCCTTCATCCAGGCGTAGTCGTCGGTGCGCGTGCGCCCGAGTTGTTCGATCACGTGCGGGACGCGGGGCGCGACAGGCGGCAAGGGTTTGGACATGGGTGCGTTCTTGAACGGGGCGTGGGCCCCATTCAAGCGCTGTCGGCAAACTCAGTCGGGCCGGGCGAACCGTCGGCGGCGGATCAGGCGGGGGTGCAGGCCGTCTGGGCGGGCTGGTGAGCCTGTTGCTCGGGCTTGTCGCCGCCCGAGCCGTCAAGCGGCGCGAGCTGGCGGTCATCCGCCTGGGAGGGCGCCGGGGCGGCCGTGGTC
>JANNVY010000014.1:0-6157 GCA_031408375.1 Pseudomonadota bacterium
GCCGGCGGCTTCGCCTTGGTGTTCGGCGCCCTGACGGTCTTCTTCCACGACCCCAGCATCATCAAGATCAAGCTGACGGTGCAGAACGGCATCCTGTCGCTGGTGCTCTTGGGCAGCCTCCTGGCGGGCAAGAACATCGGCAAGGCGCTGCTCGGCTCGGCGGTGGTCATGCCCGACGAGGCCTGGCGCACGCTCACCCTGCGCTATGGGCTGTATTTCGCCGCCTGCGCCATCGCCAACGAAGTGGTCTGGCGCACCCAGAGCGACGACTTCTGGGTCCTGACCTTCCGGCCAGCCTTGTGGATCACGGCCCTGATCTTCGCTGTCGCCAACGTCCCCTTCATGATGAAGCACATGAAGGATCCGGATGCGAAGGACGCCCTTCAGGAGCCGCCCGACACCGGGATGTAGGCGTTCTACGGCATGCCCTGGCCGGGGAGGGGCACGCCCACCTGGCCGACCGGATTCGTGAACGGAGCGAATAATTCGCTTTCCCGGCTGTCCAGCCAATGGCCCAGCGCCCAGCGGACGGTCTCGAAGGAGATATCGTCCCACGGGATGTCAGCCCAGCGGAACAGCTCGACCTCCAGGCTCTCCTCGCCGGCGTGATAGCCGCCATTGAGCCGGGCGCGGCGATAGATGTGCACCTGGCCGCGCGGCAGGATGTCGTACATGGCCAGCAGGCCGTCGACCTCGATCTCGGCGCCGGCCTCCTCGAAGGTTTCGCGCCGGGCCGCGTCCTCGGTGGACTCCCCCACCTCCATGAAGCCCGCGGGCAGGGTCCAGAACCCGCGACGCGGCTCGATTGCGCGTTTGCACAGCAGGATGGAGACCTGCTCCAGAGGAACCGCGCCCGGGCCGTGGGGCGGGCCGCCCTCGGCATGGGCCACGACGGCGCCGGCGACGATCTTGGGGTTGCGATAGTCGATGAAGCCGCAGTGGTCGCAGACGTCGCGTTCCTTGTCCTCGCCCGAGGCGACACGGACGGTGAAGGCAGGCTGGGGAGAGTCGGTCATGGCCTGAGCCTAGCCAAATTCCCGCGCCGGCAAAGCCCCGTTCGGGCCGCGCCGTGTACTGACCAACTGTCGCCAATTTGTCTTGGATCGGTGTTATATGCCCACCACCTTGAAAGGGGGGTTCTGATGTCCAAATCCAAACGCAAGCGCTCCGACGGCGCGAATGGCCCACTGGACGGCTCCCCGAGTCACCTGATGCACCGGGTGCTGCAGGTCGCACTCGACATCTACGCCGAAGAAACCGGCCCCGGCGCCCCGACCCAGCGACAGTTCGCCGTGCTGTCCGCGGTGGCGCAGAACGAAGGCTTGACCCAGACCGACCTGGTCAACGCCACCGGCATTGACCGGTCGACCCTGGCCGACCTGGTGGCCCGGATGATGGGCAAGGACCTGCTGGCCCGCGAGCGCTCGGCCACCGACGGCCGCGCCAACACCGTCAGCCTGTCAGCCAAGGGCCGCGAGGCGCTGGACGCCGCCCGACCTCGCGTCGAGGCCGCCGACAAGCGTATCCTGAGCCTGCTTTCGGGCGGCAAGCGGTCGACCCTGATGAAGGTGCTGGGCGACCTTGCCCACGCCGGCGAGACCGCCAAGGAAGCCGGCGGCGCCAAGGCCGCGAAGAAGGCCGAGAAGGCGCGCAGGAAGGCCGAGAAGGAAGCCGCCAGGGCCGCCAAGCCGAAGAAGGTGAAAGCGGAGAAGGCGCCGAAGGCTCCGAAGCCGCCCAAGGCCGCAAAGGCGCCCAAGCCTGAAAAGGCTGCGAAACCGGCCAAGCCGCCCAGGGCCGCCAAGCCTGCGAAGGCGCCGAAGACCGCCCGGACCTCAAAGCCCGAAGAGCCCGCGGTCGGCTAGACCCGGATGTCGAGCAGCGATCCCGGACGCGGGGTCCGCTCGGGCTCCTGGTCGGGAATATCGATCCTGTTGACCTCCGCAGGCGCCGCCTGACGGGCGACGGGCGCGGCGCGCGCGGCCTCGGCCAGCGGCGCTTGCGCCTGGGCCGCATTCAGCGCCTGGGAGAAGAAGGCGCGCTGGGCCGCGCGCGCGGCGTCAGCCGGGCCCGACGGCGCACCCTGGGGGCGCGTCGGCATGGTCGGCAGCATCGGGGGCCGGATCGGTGTGCTCACGGCCCAGATATCGGCCGCCGATCGTCGAAATTTGGTTAACGAGAGCTTTCGTCGAGCGCGCGGACCAGCCGGTCGGCGTCGCCGGGGCCCAGCGGCCCGGTGTGCTTGGCCACGATCATGCCGCGCGCGTCGACGGCGAAGGTCTCGGGCACGCCCGAGATTCCCAGGTCCACACCCGAGGCGCCCGCCTGGTCGCTGACCACGACGGCGAAGGGATTACCCAGCTCGGCAAGGAAGGCGCGAGAGTTCTCCGGCCGGTCCTTCCACGCCAGGCCGACCACGCGCACGCCCCGGGCCTGGACCTGCAGCAGCTGGCCGTTCTCCTCGCGGCAGGGCGCGCACCAGGAGGCGAAGACATTGACCAGGGCCGGGCCGCGGATCGTGCTGTTCAGGGGAATGGGCGGCCCGCCGTCCAGCGGTGTGACCATCGACGCCGGCACGGGCTTGCCGACCAGGGCGTCGGGCTTGAACTGGGGATCACGCTTCAGCGACCAGCCGATGAACAGCGCAGCAAGCGCCACAAGCACGAGCAGCGGCAGGAATGCGAGCAGGCGCTTCATGGCTTGTCGTCCGCTTCGGCGTCGCGGAGCGCTTTGGCTGCCTTCCCGGCGCGGCGCAGCACGACGACGACCAATCCGGTCAACACGGCGGCGCTGATGCCCCAGGCCGACCAGACGAAAGGGCCGTACGGGGCCATGTCGAGGTCGAGCATCAGGCGTTCCCCGCGGCTTTCAGCGCCAGCGCGTTGGCGCGCCGCTGGCGGATCTCGGCGTGAATGGAGACGATCCACAGGGTGAAGAACAGCGCCATATAGGCCAGCCCCATGACCAGCAGCGGGGTCAACAGGTCGGCGGTCATGGTCGGCTTGCCCATGCGCAGCACCGAGGCAGGCTGGTGCAGGGTGTTCCACCAGTCGACCGAGAACCGGATGATCGGCAGGTTGACGAGGCCTACCAGCGCCAGCACCGCGGCGGCGCGCCCGGCCTTCTGCTCGTCGTCGATCGAGGCCCTGAGCGCCATGTAGCCGAGGTAGAACAGGAACAGCACCAGCACCGAGGTCAGGCGCGCGTCCCACTCCCACCAGGTGCCCCACATGGGCCTGCCCCAGAGCGAGCCGGTGACCAGGGCCAGCAGGGTGAAGGCGGCGCCCAGCGGCGCGGCGGCGCGGGCGGCGGCGTCGGCCAGGGAATGGCGAAACACCAGGGCAAAGAAGGAACAGCCGCCGAGGACCGAATAGACCATCAATGCCAGCCACGAGGCCGGAACGTGCACGAACATGATCCGCACCGTGTCGCCCTGCTGGTAGTCCTCGGGCGCCGTGAAGCTGAGCCAGATGCCGGCGGCAAACAGCCCGACGGTGACCACCCCCAGCACGGCGGGCAGCCGGCGGGTGGCGTCCATGAACTTCTGCGGATTGGCGAGGCCGAACATCTGATGGCGGCTTAGCGGTCCGGCGAACGCCCGGCAAGGTTGGGAAGATCGCGGAGGCGGCGGCGCCTAGCTCAGCGCGTTCCTGACCGCCGCCGCCGCCGCGAAGGGCGTGAGCGCCACGGCCGCCAGGCTGTAGGCGGTCAAAAAGGCCAGGCCCGGCAGCCAGTTCATCCCGGCGGTGAAGGCCTCGAGCGCCCCGGCGCCGAAGATCACCGGCGGACAGAACAGCGGCAGCACCACGACGGCGATCAGCACCCCGCCGCGTTTGGCGCCGAGCGCCAGGGCCGCGCCCATCGAGCCGACGAAGGCGAAGCCCAGACCGCCGATCAGGGCCGCGGCGAAGGTCAGGGGCAGGGCAGCCGGGGTCCCGCCCAGCAGCAGGGCGGCGAGTGGGGCGGCCACGGCCAGCGGCAGGCCGCCGGCGGTCCATTGCGCCAGACCCTTGGCCAGGGCCACGGCCTCCAGCGGGATGGGGCCCAGCGCCAAGAGGTCCAGGGTCCCGTCCTCGTAATCGCGCTCATAGAGGCGTTCCAGCGAGAGCAGGGTCGAGAGCGCCAGCGCGATCCAGGCCACGCCCGGGCCTACGACGCCGAGTCGCTGAGGATCGGAGCCGACAGCCAGGGGTACGAGGGCGGCGATACAGGCGTAGAAGGCGCAGGCCAGCAGCGCCCCGCCGCCCTTGCCCCAGGCCAGGGCCAGCTCGCGGCGATAGAGGGTGAGAAAGCCGGTCACAGCGAGACCTCTCGCGCCGGCATGGGCAACGGGTCGTGGACCGCGGCGATGATCAGGCCGCCGCCGGCCAGGTGCGCGGCCATCAGGGCCCCGATGCGCTCGCGCCAGCGCGCGTCCAGCGGCGCCAGCGGCTCGTCCAACAGCCACAGGGGCCGGGGTGAGGCGATCAGGCGGCCGAGGGTCAGGCGCCGCCGCTGGCCAGCTGACAGCTTGCGCGTCTCCAGACCCAGCAGGGCCTTCAGCTCCAGTTGTTCGACGGCCCGGACGATCGCGGCTTCGCTTCCGCCGGTCCAGCGCGCATGGAAGTCCAGCTCCTCGCCGGCTGTACGGGCGGGCTTGAGCCCATCCAGGTGCCCCAGCAGGTGCAGCCCGCCAGAGCGGGCCTCCTCGGCTTCGAGCGCGCCGCCGGCGCCCGCGAATTCCACAGCACCCGCTTCGGGGCGAATCAGTCCCGCAATGGCGCGCAGAAGCGAAGTCTTGCCCGAGCCGTTGGCCCCGACCAGGGCGATGGCTTCACCGGCCTCGACGGCAAAGCCCAGCCCCGCGAACAGGACCCGCCCGCCACGGGCTACGCTCAGGTTTTCGGCGGCGACGCGGGTGATCACGCGCCGACGCTCCCGCGCGTCTGAAATTGCCATGGCGGCGCCACGGATATCCGCGTGACGTCAGGCCAAGCTCGGTCTAAGACGTGCGCGGCCGCGCCGGGCAAACGCCGCGCCGGCGGGACTCCTGTGTATTCCCGCCAAAAGCGCGCGAACCCGGAACCGATTGTCGGTGGGCCATACGACAAGAAGGATCTCCCATGCCGTCCAACGACACCTTTAACGCTCGCCGGGATCTCACCGTCGGGCGCAAGAAATACGTCTATTACAGCCTGGCCGCCGCTGAGGAAGCCGGTCTGAAGGGCATTTCTCGCCTGCCGCGCTCGCTGAAGGTGCTGTTGGAGAACCTGCTACGCAACGAAGACGGGGTTTCCGTCGCCGCTGATGACATCCGCGCCACCGTCGCGTGGCTGGACGCCGGCAACCGCGGCCTGGTCGAACACGAGATCGCTTTCCGCCCCGCGCGCGTCCTGATGCAGGACTTCACCGGCGTTCCGGCCGTCGTCGACCTGGCCGCCATGCGCGACGCCATGACCGCGCTCGGCGCCGATCCCACCAAGATCAATCCGCTGAGCCCGGTCGACCTCGTCATCGACCATTCGGTGATGGTCGATCATTTCGGCACCGCCGGATCGTTTAAGTTCAACGTTGATAAGGAGTACGAGCGCAACATCGAGCGGTATCGCTTCCTGCGCTGGGGTTCGTCGGCCTTCAACAATTTCCGCGTCGTGCCCCCCGGCACCGGCATCTGCCACCAGGTGAACCTGGAGCACCTCGCCCAGACCGTCTGGACCTCGGAAGAGGGCAAGACCACCGTCGCCTATCCCGACACCGTGGTGGGCACCGACTCCCACACCACCATGATCAACGGCCTGGCTGTACTGGGCTGGGGCGTGGGCGGTATCGAGGCCGAGGCCGCCATGCTGGGCCAGCCCATCCCCATGCTGCTGCCGGAAGTCGTCGGCTTCCGCCTGACCGGCTCCTTGCCGGAAGGCGCGACGGCCACCGATCTGGTGCTCACCGTCACCCAGATGCTGCGCAAGCTGGGCGTAGTCGGCAAGTTCGTCGAGTTCTTCGGCCCGGGCGTGCAGTCCCTGCCCATCGAGGAACAGGCCACCATCGCCAACATGGCGCCCGAATACGGGGCGACCATGGGCTTCTTCCCGGTCGATGCCGAGACCATCCGCTACTACGAGCGCACCGGCCGCGACGACGCGGCGAAGCTGGTCGAGGTCTACTTCAAGGAGCAGGGACTGTT
>JANNVY010000015.1:0-2820 GCA_031408375.1 Pseudomonadota bacterium
CACGATGACGGCGAAGAGGATCGCCGCCACCCAGCTGGTGGTGATGAACTTGCGCTTCAGGTTGGGCAGCACGGGCGCGCCGGGATCGCCCCCGTCCTTCACGTCCAGCCCGGCCTCGGAATGGCTCCGTGCACCCAGCGACAGCACCGGGAACAGCACCACCCACCAGCAGATGAAGTAGATGGCGAGATAGGTCAGCGGGCTCATGCGTGGGTCGCCTTGGGGGTTTCCATCAGTTCCACGAGCACGCCGCCCATGTCCTTGGGATGGACGAAGATGATCGGGGTCCCGTGGGCGCCGATGCGCGGCTCGCCGGTCCCCAGGATGGTGCAACCCTTGGCCCGCATTTCGTCGCGCGCGGCGATGATGTCGGGCACCTCGAAGCACAGGTGGTGCTGGCCGCCCTTGGGGCTCTTGGCCAGGAAGCCGTGGATCGGCGAGGCCTCGCCATAGGGCTCGATCAGTTCAATCTGGGCATTGGGCAGGTCGACAAAGCAGACCCACACCCCCTGCTCGGGCATGGCGAACTTGTCGTGGATATGGGTGGCGCCCAGCACGTCGCGATAGAGCTTGATGCTCTCGTCGATCGAGGGCGTCGCGACGCCCACGTGGTTCAATCGGCCGATGGTCATGGGGTCAGCACTGCACCTGATCGCTCGGCAATTCCAGCATTTCACGCAGCCGCCAACCGCCGCCCGTATCGTTGCTGTGGACGTCGGCCACCCGCCAGCCGCTTTCGCCGAGACATAGGATCCAGGTGACGGTGTAGGGCCCGTGGTTGAAGCTTCGGAACGACACAGCCGCCTCGACCCGTGTCGGCAACTCGCCCGGCGGCGTGACGTGCTCACCGCGCATGAAGACGAGGTCGCTGATCTCGTACTCCTGGCTCCCATAGCGCCAATCGAAGTCGGTCGAAGGCCTGGGCTCGCCCGCCGCCAGGTCGCGCTTGTAGGCGGCGGCCAGGTCGCGGGCCAGCCAGCGGTCGGCCTCAGCGGCGGTATCGGGCACACCCTGCGCACCATAAATGGCCCGCACCGGCTCTTCTGGTCCGTCCAGCGCAAAGGCGGGCAGAGCCAGCGCCAGGGAGGCGGCGGTCGCGATCAGCTTGGTCTTCATGCTCTCACCCCGAATGATCGCCGCTGAAGCTAGACCGATCAGACCCGCAAGACGACCGTTTCGACGATCGGACGTCGGTCCCAGATCTGCTGCGAGGCCTTCTTGAGCGCGCGCGAGACCGCGGCCTCGACCAGGTTTTCCTCGTTGCGGTCCTCGGGTTTCATGGCCTTGAGGGCCTGTTTTGCGCGGTCGGCCAGCTCATCCAGCGCATCTTCGAGCGGATAGTCGACATCGCCGGGCAGGCCGATGCCGCGCACGTCGATGTCGGTCGCCTGACGGCCTTTGGCGTCGATGCAGAAGGTGACGATCAGCACGCCGTTGGTCGCCGCATGTCGCCGCTCGCGCAGGGCTTCGCCGGCCTCGGGCACCAGCATGCCGCCGTCGACGAAGAAGCGGCCAGACTGGACCTCGTCGACGATGGCCGGGTGACCGGGCGCCAGCAGAACCACATCGCCGTTGCGCGGCGCGATGGCGTGCTGGACCTGCATGTCCTTGGCCAGCGCGGTGTGCTCGACCAGGTGGCGGCGTTCGCCGTGGGTGGGGATGGCGATCTTGGGCCGCGCCCACTGGTACATCTGCTTCAGCTCGTCGCGGCACGGGTGGCCGGAGACGTGGATGCCCGGGTGGTCGCGCTCGGTGTAGAGCCGCACGCCGCGATCCGAGAGGTCGTTCTGCAGGTTGCGGATGCCGATCTCGTTGCCGGGGATGACCCGGCTGGAGAAGATGACGTGGTCGCCCTTGCCGAGGTTTACCGTCGGGTGGTTGCCGCCGGCGATCCGCGCCAGCGCCGCGCGGGCTTCACCCTGGCTGCCGGTGCAGATGTCGAGGACCTTGTCGTCTGGGAGGTGCTGGGCCTCCTTGTCGGAGAGAAACGCCTGTGCGTCGCTGAGCATGCCCACCGACTTGGCGGCGGCGGTGATGCGGTGCATTGAGCGGCCGACCAGGGCCACGCGACGGCCGGCGGCCTCGGCGGCGCTGATGACGCTGGAGACGCGGGCGACGTTGGAGGCGAAGCAGGCCACCGCGACCTTGCCCTTGAGCGTGCTGATCAGTTCGGCCAGCTTGACCTTCACGTCGGCTTCCGAACCCGCCACCCCGTCGACGAAGACGTTGGTGGAGTCGCAGACCATGGCCAGCACGCCCTCGTCGCCGAGGCGCTTGATCATGTCGACGTCGGTGCGTTCGCCGATGACCGGATCGTTGTCGAGCTTCCAGTCGCCGGTGTGCAGCACGGTGCCCAGCGGCGTGTGGATGGCCAGGCCGTTGGGCTCAGGGATCGAATGGGTGATGGTCACCAGCTCGACCTTGAACGGCCCGAGGTTGACCGTGCCGCCCAGCGGCACCTCGGTCAGGCTGACCTGATCCAGGATGCCCGCGTCGCGCAGCTTCTCGCGGATCAGGTAGGCGGTGAAGGGCGTGGCGTAGAGCGGCGCCTTCATCTGTGGCCAGATCCAGCCCAGCGCGCCGATGTGGTCCTCGTGGGCGTGCGTCAGCACGATGCCCAGGATGTTCTTGCCTTCGAGGAAGCTGGCGTCCGGCACGATCAGTTCGACGCCGGGCGTCGTCTGGTCGCCGAAGGTCACCCCGACATCGACGATGATCCACTGGCGGGCGTCGGGCGGACCGAAGCCGTAGCAGTTCAAGTTCATCCCAAACTCGTTCGACCCGCCGAGCGGCAGGAAGACGAGTTCGTCGTCAGGCTTT
>JANNVY010000016.1:0-1788 GCA_031408375.1 Pseudomonadota bacterium
CTATCTGAAGGGCCACAGCCAGGGCGAATACGTCTTCGACCACGCCTGGGCCGACGCCTTCGAGCGGGCGGGCGGCGAATACTATCCCAAGCTGCTATCGGCGGTCCCCTTCACCCCCGTCACCGGCCCGCGCCTGTTGGCCGCCGATCCCGGCGTGCGCGACGCCCTGCTGAGCGCGGCGGTCGCCTTCACCGGCCAGCTGGGCGCCTCGTCCCTGCACGTGAACTTCCCCGTCGAAGCGGAGTGGAAGGCCATGACCGGCGCCGGCCTGCTGGCCCGCCAGGATGTGCAATACTGGTGGGAGAACGCCGACTACCCTCACTTCGAAGCCTTCCTGGCCGCCCTCTCCTCGTCTCGGCGCAAGACCATCCGGCGCGAGCGGCGCGAGGCCCAGGCAGGCGTCGAGATCCTCACCCTGACCGGCGCCGGGATCACCGAGGATCACTGGGACGCCTTCTTCGCCTTCTACCTGGACACGGGCGAGCGCAAGTGGGGCCGGCCCTACCTGAACCGGCTGTTCTTCTCCCTGATCGGCGAGCGGATGGCGGACCGGATCGCGCTGATCATGGCCAGGCGTGACGGCCGCTGGATCGCCGGCGCGCTCAACTTCATCGGCGGCGATACCCTCTACGGCCGCCAGTGGGGCGCGATCGAGCACCACCCCTTCCTGCATTTCGAGCTCTGCTACTACCAGGCCATCGACTTCGCCATCGCGCGCGGACTGAAGACCGTCGAGGCCGGCGCGCAAGGCCAGCACAAGCTAGCCCGCGGCTACCTCCCCCGCCCGGTCTATTCCGCCCACTGGATCGAAGACCCCCGCCTGCGCGCGGCGGTCGGCGAGTACCTTGAGCGCGAACGGCCGGCGGTCGAAGCGGAGATGGAGGCCATGGAAGCGGAGCTGTCGCCGTTCCGGACAGCCAGCTGACTTCCTTCGAAGGCGTCGGCCGCTGAGCAGAACTCCCGGCGTTGTTCCGCGCTCGCGATTTGGTAGGACACTCGCGAGCACGCGAAGGAAGACCCGATGAGCCTGACCGGCGCCTACGATCCCGACAACATCTTCGCCAAAATCCTGCGCGGCGAGATCCCCAACGTCACGGTCTGGCAGGACGAGGACGTCCTGGCCTTCATGGACGTCTTCCCCCAGGCCCCTGGCCATGTGCTGGTGATCCACAAGCGCTCGACCGCCCGCACCCTGTTGGACATCGAACCCGCCGATCTCGCCACGCTGACGGCCGGTGTGCAGAAGACCGCCCGCGCGGTCGAGGCGGCGCTGAAACCCGACGGCCTGACCATCATGCAGTTCAACGGCGAGGCCGGCGGCCAGACCGTCTTCCACCTGCACGTCCACGTCATCCCCCGTCACGAGGGTGCAGGCCTGGCCCGACACGGCGGCGGCATGGCGGACATGGAGGAACTGAAGTCGCTGGCGGCGAAGATCGCGGCGCAAGTGCGCTAGACGAACGTCACCTTCACGCCCGGCTTCACCCCGAGCGCCAGGGCCAGCACATCCCAGTTGGTCAGGCGCACGCAGCCGTTCGAGACGGTCTTGCCGATGACGTCGGGATCCGGCGTTCCATGGATCCCGTAGGTCGGCTTGGAGAGGTCGATCCAGGCGGCGCCGACGGGGTTGTTCGGGCCCGCCGCCACCATCAGCTTCCGGGTGATCCTGCCGCGCGCGTAGTCCAGCTTGCGCGGGTCGTAGGTGTAGGTCGGATGGCGCGCGACGCCATTGACCGTCATCGCGCCGGACGGCGACGGCTGCTCACGGCTACCGATGGTGGCGGGATA
>JANNVY010000017.1:0-7697 GCA_031408375.1 Pseudomonadota bacterium
TGGTGATGTCCGTCGAAGGCGCGCCGGCTTGCGGGATGAAGGCGACCAGACCAGCGGGACGGTCCGAACAGACGAACTCGACCACGTCGCGTTGACGGCTGTCCTTGCCCAGCAGGCGGTATTCGGTGCCGGCGCAGGGGATGCCCTTGGCGCGCAGGGCCTGAAGGTAGACACCCTCGCGTTGCGCGACCGCCGCCGAGATATTGGTCAGCTTGCAGCCCTCGCCGATGCCGGCGGCTTCCAGACAATCGAACGCGCGCACGAAGGCACCGTTCTTGGTCTCGAGCACGTAGCCTTGGGCCCCCCCGCAGGCCACTTCGTAGTAGGCGGCGCCGGAGGCTGAGGCGCCCATGTAGCGGCCGTCGGCGACGGTGCAAGGGCGACTGGAGCCGGCGGCGATTCGGGCGATGAAGGCGGTGCGGTTGGCCTTGGGCGTCAGCTTGCAGTCAAACCCGCCAGCGTCGGCGGCCAGGCAGTCGGTCGCCTTTGCGGCGCCGCTCACGGGACGGTCGATGATGTAGCCAAGCCCTTCCGAGCAGGCAACTTCGTAGCGGTTGAGCTGCGAGCCGGGGCTGAAGCCCAGGAAGGTCACGTCGGTGACCGTGCAGCGGGCGCCCGAACTTGAGACAATCGGCTGAATCGAGGCCTTGGGGTCGGCGTTGGCGGGCAGGGTGCAGGTCGGCAGAGCGGCCGGTGCAGCTACTGCCGCGCCGCGACGGGCGGGCGCGGCCGGAGCGGCGGCAGGAGCGGCGGCGGCCGCGGCCGCGTTGCTCGCCCCCGGGATGCCGTCGAACGCCTTGGCGGTCGTTCCGCGATCCTCGAGAAGAAAGCCAAGGCCTTCCGAACAGGCCACTTCGTAGGTCTTGATGTCGACCGGCTTGCCATCAATCGTGGCCTTGCCGCCGCCGGTAGCCAGGGCGTCCACGACGGTGCAGGTCGCGCCGGCGCGGGTCACTACCGCGGGCGCTTCGGCCATGCCAGCCAGCTTGGCCTCTTCCGGGGTCAAGGCCTTGCCGTCAACGAGCACCTGGCCGTCGGTGCCACGCACTTCCTGCGGTCCGCGCAGATCGCGGGAGCGGGACGGAGCGGCATCTGCCGCGGATGTGATGGCTACGCCGCCCAAAACGAGGCCGGACAGCAGCGCCAGAGTGAGCGCCATACGCTTCATGGGTTCCTCCCAGAACTCAGTTTTTCGAGGGCACGCTTGCGCTTGCAGCGGCCAGTGGTCAAGTCCGCACTCCTGCCGCAAGAGGTTGTTCCCGGTGAGGTTCCAAAGCGGCTTTGACGCGGCGATGGAATGAACGCATGTTCACCGCGAAAGCGTTTTCAAAGGATACGGACTTGGCTGAGCGCGCCTCCCCCGACGAAAGCCTGGCCGACCTGTCGATCTCCGAGCCCAAGGCCAAGCTGGTCTATCCCTTCGAGGAGCCGCCCGCGCCGGGCCAGGCGATCGAGGTGGCGGACGGCGTGTTGTGGCTGCGCCAGCCGCTGCCGTTTGAGCTCGATCACATCAATGTCTGGGCCCTGCGTGACGGGGACGGCTGGACCATCGTCGACACCGGCGTGCGCATGAAGGCGGCCATGGAGGTCTGGGAGCAGGCCTTCGCGGGCCCGCTGGGCGGCAAGCCGGTCACCCGCGTCATCTGCACCCACATGCACCCCGACCACGTCGGTCTGGCGGGCTGGCTGGCCGAAAAATTTGACTGCCGGCTGTGGATGACCCGGCTGGAGTACATCACCTGCCGTATGCTGGCGGCTGACACCGGCAAGGAAGCGCCCCAGGACGGCGAGCGCTTCTACCGTTCGGTCGGCTGGAGCGAGGAACAGATCGCGGGCTGGAAAGTGCGCTTCGGCGGCTTCGGCAAGGCAATCCACACCTTGCCCGACAGTTACCGCCGGCTTCAGGACGGTGAGTTCATCACCATCGACGGCAGGGCCTGGCGCGTGGTGGTGGGCAACGGCCATTCGCCCGAGCACGCCTGCCTCTATCGCGAAGACGGCATGGTGATGATCTCGGGCGACCAGGTGCTGCCCCGGATTTCGTCAAACGTCTCGGTCTGGCCGACCGAGCCGGACGCCGACCCTCTGGCCGACTGGCTGGATTCGCTGGAGAAGCTCCAGCGTGAGCTGCCCGCCGACGCTTTTGTCCTGCCCTCCCATGGCCTCCCATTCTACGGCTTGCACGAGCGCACCCGCGCACTGACCCGCGGCCACGAACGCTGTCTGGAGCGGTTGACGAAACTGCTGGCGGAACCCAAACGCGCCGTCGACACCTTCCGCGCATTGTTCGCGCGGCAAGTCGGCGACGACATGCTGGGGATGGCGACGGGCGAGAGCCTTGCCCACCTGAATTGCCTCAAGGAACGCGGCGTGGCCGTGTGCGAACCCGATGACCAGGGCGTGCTGTGGTGGCGCGCTGTTTGAGAAAGACCAATCCATGACCGTACCTGTCACCACCGCGCTGGACGCCGGCGTCCTCAGCATCGTCTTTGCCCGGCCGGAGAAGAAGAACGCGCTCACCGACGCCATGTACGCCGTGGTCGCCGATGCGCTTGATGACGCCCAGACCAATGAGGCCGTCCGCGTGGTCCTGTTCCGCGGCGAGGGCGACAGCTTCTCGGCGGGCAACGACATCGGCGATTTCGTCGCCGCCGCCATGGGCAATCCGGCGGGCATGAACGTGTTCCGGGTGCTCAAGGCGCTCGCCCACTTCGACAAGCCCGTGGTCGCCGCCGTGAAAGGCTCGGCCGTGGGCATCGGCACCACCCTGCTGCTGAACGCCGACATGGTGTTCGTGGCCGAGGATGCGCGCCTGTCGACGCCGTTCGTGAACCTGGCCTTGGCGCCCGAAGCTGCGTCCTCGATCCTGCTCCCGGCGCGCATCGGTTACGCGCGCGCCTTCTCGATGTTCGCCCTGGGCGAGATCGTGTCGGGCAAGGACGCCGCTGCCTGGGGCATCGCCAACGCCGCACTGCCGGCCGATCAGGTCGACGCCGCCGCCGCCAAGGCCGCCGCCGAGCTGGCCAAGCGCGCGCCGAAATCCCTGCAACTGACCAAGCGCCTGATGCGCAACGGTGCGGCGCTGTGGGCCCACATGGAAGAAGAGAACAAGGCCTTCAGTGGTCAGCTTTCCTCGCCGGAAGCCCGCGAGGCCTTCACCGCCTTCGCCGAACGGCGCCCGCCGGATTTCTCCAAGGCGTCGTGATTGCCGCTTTGACGTGAAGGGTGGCGCGGCCTATCTGCGCCGCCCCACGCCCGAGTTCGCCTGAGTTCGCCATGCCAGCCTCTGCCGCACCCGCCCAGCCCCTGATCGCGCCCGAGCATTCGGGCGACGCCTTTGGCGTGGAGGCGGTCGTCGCCGCCGCCTTCGGTCCGGGCCGGTTCGCCAAGACGGCGGAACGGCTGCGGGAGGGCTCTAATCCGATCGCCGGTTTTGTGGCCCGTGACGGCGCCCGCGTGGTCGGATCCGTGCGTCTGTGGCCGATCACCATCGGCGAGACCCCCGCCGCCTTCCTAGGCCCCATCGCCGTGGATGAAGCCCATCGCAAGGGCGGCCTGGGCGCGCGGCTGGTCGAGGCTGCCGTGGGCGCCGCCGACGCCCTTGGCCTGTCGGCAGTGCTGCTGGTCGGCGACAGCCCTTACTTTGGACGGTTCGGCTTCGAACGGGCGCAGGGCGTGACCTTGCCCGGGCCGGTCGATGCACGGCGGGTACTGCTGCGGGCGCTGCAGGGCGAGGCGCCGGTGGGCCCCGCGCGCAAACCTTCCAACGCCTAAATTCCGTCATTCCGGAAGGTCGTCCGGGCCTAAGCCCGGCGAGCTATCCGGAACCCACGTGCGCTGCCCTTGTCGCGCGTTGAGGTCGCGAATGTGGGTTCCGGATAAACAGTCGAGCTGAGGCTCACCTGCTTTCCGGAATGACGGCGGGGGAGGGAGGGCCTATTTGAGTGATGTGAGCACCGATCAACCCGACGGCCCCAAGACGGGACTCGCCGCCATCGCCGCGGCCCAGCCGAAACGCGGGCTACCGCCGGTGCACCTGTGGCATCCGGAAAACTGCGGCGACATCGACATCGTCATCCGCCGCGACGGCCTTTGGATGCACGAGGGTTCGCCCATCGGGCGAAAGGAGCTGGTGCGGCTGTTCTCGACCGTCCTGCGCCGCGATCCGGACGGCTATTTCCTGGTCACCCCGGTCGAGAGGATGCGCATCACTGTCGAGGACGCGCCCTTCCACGCCGTGCGCGTCGACGCCCGCGACGGCGCCCTGGTCTTCACCACCGATGTCGGCGACGAGACCGAAGCCGGCGAAGACAATCCCATCCGAGTCGAGACCGACCCGGTCACCGGCGAACCCGCGCCCTACGTCCACGTCCGCAGAGGTCTTGAAGCCCGTATTGACCGGCCGGTCTTCTACGAACTGGTGGCCATGGCCGAGGAACGCGAGACCCCTGAAGGCCCGCAGCTGGGCGTGACTTCGAACGGTCGCTTCTTCCCGCTTGGACCCGCCGGGATCCATCGCGCATGAGTCTGGACCTGCGCGGCTGGCTGACGTCGGCGCTGGAACCGCTGGACGCCTGGACCCCGGCCGCCGCGGCGGTGAACTCCGACTTCGATCTCAATCCCGAGTTCCGCCCCACGGACCGGCCGGTGCTGCGCGCCGCCGCCGTGCTGATCCCAGTGGTCGATCATCCTGAAGGACCGACGGTGCTGCTGACGCGCCGGTCGGACAACATGAACAGCCACTCCGGCCAGGTCGCCTTCCCGGGCGGGCGTCTGGATCCGGGCGAGGACGTCGTCCAGGCGGCGCTGCGCGAGGCCATGGAGGAGGTCGGGCTGGAGGCGTCCTTCATCGAACCTCTGGGCCTGTCGCACCGCTACGAGACCGTGACCGGCTATGTCGTGACGCCGGTCGTCGCCCTGGTCCGACCCGGATTCACGCTGTCGCTCAACCCTGCCGAAGTGGCCGAAAGCTTCGAGACGCCGCTCGACTTCCTGATGGACGAAGCGAACCATGTCCGCGCCTTCTATGAGCGCAACGGCCGCAAGCGCTGGTTCTTCCGCATCCCCTGGCAGGGCCAGGACATCTGGGGCGCCACCGCAGGCATGATCCGCGCGCTCAGGGCCCGGCTGCACGGCGACGACGGGGAGGGCGCGATGATCGGCGAGCCGGATGCGCGGGACGGGGGACCAGCGTGATCACGACAACCTTGGGCGCAGAATTCGACGCCGTGCTGCGCGGTCGTGCGGTCTCGATCCTGAAGACCCTCGGTGCGAAGAAGCGCGGCGGCTGGTGGGGTGTCGGCGGTTCGCAGGAGATCGCGCGAACTGAGTTTGTCTGGCGGGGGCACGAAGTCGCGCTTTAGGACGAGACCTATGTTGGCCTGACCCTGTCCGGCCCTTCCGAACTCGTTGATCAGGTTGTCGCGAGGCTCGAATAGCAATGAACCCTTCACGATGGATGATCGTTTAAGTGCGCTTCGCCGCGCGCTGGCGTAACGGTATCTCACCATGACTCGCCTGCCGTCCCCGCCGTGGCTGACCGCCCCTGCAACCGTCGCCGTCCTCGACGCGCTCGAGGCGGTCGGCGGCGCGGATTGCGCGCGGTTTGTCGGGGGCGCGGTGCGCAATGCTCTGATGGATCGGCCGGTCGACGACATCGACATCGCCACGACCCTTACCCCCGACCAGGTGGTCGCCGCGCTGAAGGCCGCGGGGCTGAAGTCGGTCCCGACAGGCATCGAACACGGGACCGTCACTGCCATTTCCGGCCGGCAGCCCTTCGAGATCACCACCTTGCGCCGCGATGTCTCTACCGACGGCCGTCGCGCCACCGTAGCTTTCACGGACAACTGGAAGGAAGACGCCGAGCGCCGCGACTTCCGGCTCAACGCGCTCTACGCCAACCGCGAGGGCGAGGTCTTCGATCCGGTCGGGGGCGGGATCGAGGACTGCGAATTCGGCCGAATCATCTTCGTCGGGGACCCCGAGGCGCGCATCCGCGAGGACTATCTCCGTATCCTGCGCTTCTTCCGATTCTTCGCCTGGTATGGCCGCGGGGACGCTGATGGCCCCGCGCTTGCCGCCTGCGCCAAGCTGAAAGACGGCATCAAGCAGCTCTCGTCCGAACGCATCACCAAGGAGGTCCTCAAGTTGTTCGCGGCTCCGGACCCGCGACCGTCGCTGAGGCTCGCCACCCGATGCGGCGTGGCCACCGAGGTCCTGCCGGGCCCGCTCAATCGCAACCGCTACTTCAGCCTGATTGGATTGCAGGACGAGCCGGATGCCCTGTTGCGCCTGTCGGCCGTGCTGCCCGACGACGCGGCGGGTCGGGTTCACGCGACTTCTCGCCTGCGCCTTTCAAACGCCGAGACGGCGCGGATCATGTCCGTGCTCGACACCTCGGCGGAGGTCCGCCTTGATCTGCCGCACCGAGAGGCCCGCGCGGCGATCTACCGGCTCGGCGCGGCGGTCTTCAAGGACCGTGTCTACCTGCGCTGGGCCGAGCAGCCTGATCACAGCGAAGCGGCCCGCGCCCTGGTCGCCCTTGCCGGGACCTGGACCCCGCCGAAGTTTCCCGTGGGAGGCAAGGAGGCCATCGACGCCGGCCTGTCCGGCCCGGCAGTGGGCCAGGCCCTGCGCGCGGTCGAGGACTGGTGGGTGGCCCAGGATTTCCCCGCCAGCGGCGCGCTGGAGCGGCTGCACCAGATGGCGATTGGGCAGGGGGCGTGAGCCTGCCGCCATCTGGCGTGCCCGCCGGCTACTCAGGCAAGACAGTGATCGCCAAGCTGGGGCTGAAGCCCGGCCAGACGATGGCCGTCATCGACCCGCCCGCCCACATCGAAGAGCTGGCCGCGCCGTTGCCGGACGGCGCGCGCATGGTCGTGGGGTTCGATGCGTCCGCCGAGCTGGTCTGGCTGTTCGTGAAGAACCGCGCGGCGCTGGAAGCCGCCGCTTCGACAGTCACCGGGGCCGCGCTTGGCGCCTCGCTTTGGGTCTCATGGCCCAAGAAGTCGTCAAAATTGTTCATCGATCTCACCGAGGATGGTCTGCGCGAGGTCCTCCTGCCCACCGGCTGGGTGGACGTGAAGGTCTGCGCCGTCGACGCCGACTGGTCGGGCCTGAAGTTCCTGCGGAGAAAGACGTGAAGCTTGCGATCCTCGAGACCGGCGCACCGCCGACGTCGCTGCAGCCCCGGTTCGGGACCTATCCCGAGATGTTCAATGCCCTGCTGGGCGGGATGCATGACAGCTTCAACGCACAGAAGCTAGAATTCCCGGATAATCCAGAAGCTTATGACGCATATCTGATTACGGGATCATCGGCCGGGGTGTACGACGGCCAGCCGTGGATCGAGCGGACCAAGGCCTTCCTGAGATCGACCAAAGGCAAGGCCAAACTGGTCGGCATCTGCTTTGGCCACCAGCTGATGGCCGAGACCTTCGGCGGCAAGGTGATCAAGTCGCCCAAGGGCTGGGGCATCGGCCTGCACGGGTATGAGGTGCGCAACCTCGAGCCCTGGATGGAGCCCGTCCACCACGTCACCGCGCCCGCCTCGCACCAGGATCAGGTGGTCGAACAGCCGCCCATGACCGAGGTGGTGGTGGCGAGCGCGTTTACGCCCCTGGCCGGTCTCGCCTACCAGGACCAGCCGGCCATCAGCTTCCAGTTTCACCCCGAGTTCGAGCCGGACTACGCCG
>JANNVY010000018.1:0-6028 GCA_031408375.1 Pseudomonadota bacterium
TCGCCCGCGACGGCAAGCCGTTCGTCACCCGCGTCTACGGCCCCGCCGTGCGCGGGCCGGACCGGGCCGCCGACCGCGCCGCCGACGCCCAGACGGCCTACAACATCGCCTCGATCGGCAAGAAGTTCACCCACACCGCCATCGCCCGCCTGATCCAGGACGGCCGCCTGTCCCTGACCACCACCCTGGGCGAGGTGCTGCCGGACTATCCCAACGCCGAGGCGCGCTCGGCCACCATCGCCCAGCTGATCGGCATGCGCGGCGGCATTTCCGACTTCTTCGGCCCCGGGTTCGAGGATCAGCCCAAGGGGCGGTTCACCTCCAACCACGCCTATTACGAATACGTCTCGCACCTGCCCCAGCGCTTCGCGCCGGGCGCCCGCAACGAATACTGCAACGGCTGCTACGTGGTGCTGGGCGAGATCGTCGAGCGCCTGTCGGGCGTGAAGTTCGAGGACTATGTCCAGCGTCACGTGATCGCGCCCGCCGGCATGACCCGCTCGGGCTATTTCAACTCGGCCGGCCTGCCGGCCAATACGGCGCGGTCCTATACCCGCTCGGCCGGCCCCGGCAGCCCCTACGTCGACGCTTTCGGCCAGCACGGCCGGACCGGCAGCGGCGCGGGCGGCGTCTATTCCACCGCGCTCGACCTGCTGGCCTTCGACAACGCCCTGCGCGAGGGCCGGCTGCTGAATGCCGAGATGTCCGCCTGGGTGCTGGGCGGCGCGCCGCAGGAGGGCCGCAGCCACGCCCCCCTCGCCGTCGCCGGCGGCGCGCCGGGGACCAGCAGCGTGCTGGAGTCCGACGGTCGCTGGACCGTCATCGTCACCGGCAACGTGGATCCGCCGATCCCCGAACGCCTCGGCATCGCGCTTTCCCGCCAGCTGACCCGCTAGCATGGGCGCGGCCGACCGCGATCACAGGCGAATCCCGCGCATCGCCCGCTTGCGCAACCCTGAGCGCCCGGTCTATATGCCCGTCCTTCCTGGCCGGACGCGTAGCTCAGTGGGAGAGCACCTCGTTGACATCGAGGGGGTCGCTGGTTCAATCCCAGCCGTGTCCACCATCCTTCGCTCGCTGCGCGCGCTACGGATGCCGAGCCAACCCGGGCTCCCCCAAAATCCCATACCCGTCACCCTCGGGCTTGTCCCGACGGCCCGCCGTTCCGCATGCACCGAGCGTCGGCGTGCGACCGCATGGTCGCCGCTCCTCCGGGCACGGCTCTGCGACGGATGGGCGGGCCCTCGGGACAAGCCCGAGGGTGACGTTCAGGGGAGTAGGAGAGTGGACTGCGGCGGTGGCGGGTGAGCGTTTTAGGCGCGAGCCCTTAGGCCGCGATCATCCGCTCCACCTCGGCGACCAGGTCGCGCAGGTGGACGGGTTTGGACAGCACCTTGGCCTGGGGCGCCGACTGGGCGGCGGTCAGGGCCACGGCGGCGAAGCCGGTGATGAACATGATGCGCAGCTCGGGCTGGCGCTGGGCGGCCTCGCGGGCCACCTCGATGCCGTCGGCGCCGGGCATGACGATGTCGGTGAGCAGCAGGTCCCAGGGGCCGTCGTCCAGCGACGCAATCGCCTCGTCGCCGTTCTCGCAGATGGTCACTTCGTGACCGGCGCGTTCGAGCGCGCGGCCCAGGAAGCCGCGCAGGCTGTCGTCGTCTTCAGCGAGGAGAATGCGGGCCATGTGGACCTTGCGGCGTTTACCAACCCGGCGACCTTAGCCCCGCAGACGTAAACCGCGCGTGAAAACCGGCGATTGGGGAAAACGGGACGGCCGGCGTGGTGGTGGGGGCACAGGAAGAGATTGGTTACGAAAGGCACGAAAGACACGAAATCGCGCTCACGTTGCCCAACTTTGCCGAGGCGCGCTGGCGCGCCTCAATCGAACCTCTTCGCCCGCAACCCGGAACCGGCCGTTCCCTGTTCGTGACTTTCGTGTCTTTCGTGGCCAATCCTCGATCCGCGATCGAGCCCCCCCGCGTTGACTAAAGCGCCGGTCGCGCCTTGATAGGGGCATGACCCTGGCCGTTCCGAATGACGAGCTTTCGCCCGCGCCCCACGCGCGGGAGGCGGCGCCGTTCGAGGTGTTGCGCGCGCGGGTGCTGAAGACGCCGCTGGTGTTCGCCTCGCCGCACTCCGGCCGGGTCTATCCGCCAGACCTGATGAGCGCGACCAGGCTGGACGCGCGCGAGATCCGCCGCTCGGAAGACGCCCTGGTCGACGGCCTGATCGAGGGCGGCCGCGCGGCGGGGGCCGCGCTGGTGCTGTGCCGGGTGGGCCGGGCCTATGTCGATGTGAACCGCGACCCGCTGGAGCTGGACGCCGCCATGTTTTCCGACGCGGCGCCCAGGGGCGCCATCGTCACCTCCTCGCGGGTGGCGGCGGGACTGGGGGCGGTGCCGCGGGTGGTCGGCGACGGGCGGGCCATCTATGCCCGCAAACTGCGGTTCGCCGAGGCCCGCGGGCGGCTGGAGCGGGTGCATGCGCCCTGGCACGCGGCCCTGGCCAAGCTCCTGACCACGGCCCACGGCCGCTTCGGCCACGGCGTGCTCATCGACTGGCACTCCATGCCGTCCGCCGCCGGGCGAGGCGAGGCGCGCAAGGGGCGACCCAGGCCCGACGTGGTGCTGGGCGACCGGCACGGGGATTCCTGCGCCGCCGGCCTGACCGCCCTGATGAAGCGCGAGCTGGAGGCCATGGGCTACGTCGTTGCGCTCAACCGCCCCTACGCCGGCGGCTACACCACCCAGGTCCACGGGCGGCCCGAGACCGGCGTCCACGCCCTGCAGGTCGAGCTGGACCGCGGCCTCTATCTGGATGAGCGCACGCTGGAACCCAAGTCGGGCTACATCCAGCTCCGCGGCCGTCTTGAAGCCCTGTTCAAGACCCTGGCCGCCCAGGACTGGGCCGCCGTGTTGCGGGCATAAAAAACCGCCCCGGACAAAGCCGAGGCGGTAAAGTTCGATAGGGAGGAAACGCCCGAAAGGGGCATTTGTCGGCAGTCAGGGAACCGCCGACCTCCAAACGCTACGCCGCAGTGCACACAAGCGCAAGCCTAAATGTTGCACTGCACCAATCACGAACCGTTACAGCGTAACACATTCCCGTGAAATTCATCCAAGCAAGAATTGTTCCGTGCGCGTCACGAACCGGATTCTTCCAACAGCTTCCGCACCTTGCGAATCCCCTCCGCCGCAGGCGATTTCGCCTGTCGCCAGGTCAGGAGCGCGGTCGCGGCGATGGCGGCGCCCGCCAGCCAGGCCGGTCCGTAGATCCAGGCGGCGGCGGCAAGCGCGAAATAATAGCCACGAACGCCACGGCTGAACGCGGTCAGGGCGGGATTCAGGACCTCGGCGGCGGCCGCGGCATAGGCATGGCCACGCGGGTCGTCGCCCTGGGGCGCGGCGCCCATCAGGGCGAGGCAGTAGTTCTGCTGGCGGATCGACCAGACGAAATCCAGCAGGCCCCGCGCCAGGCAGAGGACCACCAGCGCCAGCTTCAGCTCGACCCCTTGCGGCGTGACGTACAGCCCGAGCCCCGAGATGTCGGGGAGCTTGCCCGCCCCGCCGAACAGGGCGCCGGCCACCGCCGCGATCAGGATCAGGTTGGCCGAGCCGAAGAAGGACGCCGAGTTGATGGCGTGACCCAGCAACTGGCTGTCCACCAGGCGATTCTCCCGGCCCACCATGGCCCGCATCCATGACTGGCGGATCACCGCCATGTCCTTGGTTATCGCCCCGGTGTTGCGCGACACGCCATGCAGCACCGGCTCGTACGCCAGCCAGCAGACAGCGAAGACGCCCAGCGCGATCCAGTCCCAGTATGTCATCTGAAGACCCTAGCGCACCCTTGCCCGAACGACGATCACCCGCCACTAAGACGGCCATGGCAGAGGCGCCCACATCCGACGTCCGGACCTTGCTGGTCTACGCCTACCCGGCGCTTGAGCGCGCCCGGATCAATCCGGCCATGGCCGACGCCGTGCGCGACCTGCCGGGCCTGACGGTCCACGACCTTTATGAGGTCTATCCCGACTTCACCATCGACGTGCCGGCCGAGCACCGGCGCATGTACGACCACGACCTGATCGTGCTGCAGTTCCCGCTCTACTGGTTCTCCATCCCCTCGCTACTCAAGGAGTGGATGGACCTGTCGTGGTCGCGCGGCTTCGCCTTCGGCGAGGGCGCCCGGCTCAAGGGGCGCACCCTGATGTGCGCCATCTCCACCGGCGCCAACCGCGACGCCTATGAGAACGGCGTCTACCGCTTCCCAGTGGATCAGTTCCTGCGCCCACTGCAGGAGGCCGCAGGCTACTGCGGCCTGACCTGGGCCGAGCCATTCGTGCTGCTCGGCGCCCAGGCGCTTGAGCTGGAAGGCATGGAGAAGGGCATGGCGCTCTACCGCCGACGGCTGGAAAAACTGGCCGCCTCGATGACGCCGGTAGCACGCAAGACCTCCAAGGACGCGGTCTGATGGACAGTCAGCTCGCCACCATCGTCGTCTATCTCGCCGCCGCCGCAGTCTCGGCGCCGCTCGCCAAGCGCATCGGCCTGGGCGCGGTGCTTGGCTATCTGATTGCCGGCCTGGTCATCGGTCCCTTCGCGCTGAACCTGGTCGGCGAGACCGAAGACGTTCGCCACGTCGCCGAGTTCGGCGTGGTCATGCTGCTGTTCCTGATCGGCCTGGAAGTTCAACCGGCGCTGCTGTGGAGCCTGCGCACCGCCATCTTCGGCGCGGGGTTGGGACAGCTGACGGCGACCACTGCGGTGCTGACCGGCGCCGGCATGCTGGCTGGCCTTGACTGGCGCATGGCGCTCGCCGCCGGCCTGATCCTGTCGATGTCGTCGACCGCCATCGTGCTGCAGCTGTTGGAAGAGAACGGCATCCGTCGCGCGCGGGCGGGACGGTCCGCGTTCGGGGTGCTGCTGTTCCAGGACCTGGCGGTCATCCCGCTGCTCGCCTTCCTGCCCCTCCTGGCGATCGCCAGCGCCGCGCCCACCTCCGCCGCCCACCCCGGACCCATGGCCGGCCTGCCCGCCTGGCTGCAGGCCCTGGCCATCCTGGCCTCGGTCCTCGCCATCGTCATCGCCGGGCGTTACCTGACCCGCCCCGCCTTCCGCTTCATCGCGCGCCTGCAGCTGCGCGAGACCTTCACCGCCTCTGCCCTGCTCCTCGTGGTTGGCGTCGCGCTGCTGATGCAGTCGGTCGGCCTGTCGCCGGCGCTGGGCGCCTTCCTCGCGGGCGTGGTCCTGGCCGAGAGCGAGTTCCGGCGCGAGCTGGAGACTGACATCGAGCCGTTCCGCGGATTGTTGCTGGGCCTGTTCTTCATCACCGTCGGCGCCGGCCTCGACCTGCCCCTGGTGATGCGCGAGCCCGTCCTCCTGGCGGCCCTGACTCTGGGCCTGATGGCCATCAAGGGCGTCGTCATGACCCTCGTCGGCCGGGTGTTGGGCGAGGGCTGGCGCGATGCCGGAACCACCGGCGCGGCACTCAGCCAGGGTGGCGAATTCGCCTTTGTTTTGTTGACCTTCGCCGTCGCCAACCGGGTCATGGACGCCCAGCTAGCCGGCCTGCTGACCGCCGCGGTGGCGCTGAGCATGGCCGCCACGCCGCTGGTCTTCGGCGCCTGGCAGCGCCTCGCCCGCGCCCGGGTCGAGACCCCCGAAGAGCCCGAGAACGACTTCGACGGCGGCGAGCCCCTGGTGCTCATCGCCGGCGTCGGCCGCTTCGGCCAGATCGTCAGCAGAGTGTTGAACGCCAACGGTTTCGAGACCTCGGTGCTGGAGAATTCCGTCGAACAGATCGCGCTGCTCCGCCAGTTCGGCCGCCACGTCTATTACGGCGACGCGCTGCGCCTCGACCTCCTGCGCGCCGCCGGGGCCGAGAAGGCCAAGGTTCTGGTCATTGCCATCGACAATCCGGACAAGGCCGGCGAGCTGGTAGAAATGGCCCGCGAGGCCTTCCCGAACCTCACCGTCCTGGCCCGCGCCTTCGACCGCCGCCACGCCTACGACCTGCTCAACAAGGG
>JANNVY010000019.1:0-3653 GCA_031408375.1 Pseudomonadota bacterium
CAGGGACTGGATGTCGCGCTGCATCGAGTCGAGATGGCCCTTGGCGTCATCATCCGCTTCGATCTGGCTTGCAAAGCCCGCGAAGCCGATCAGGCGCGACAGGCTGACGAGGCTGTCGCGGACCTTGTTGTTGGCGGTCTGGTTGATCCCCAGCCGGGTGAGGATCGGTTCGAAACTCCGGGGGCGCTCGGCGGCGAATATCTCGCGCGACAGCGTCTCGACCTCGGCCGAGGTGAACTCAAGATTGTCGGCGGTACGATCAACCACCGCCTCCATCAAATTCACGAATGTGGTGACGCCGGACGTCGAGAGCTCGGGCTGGCGTGCCAGCTGGGTCTCGAAGATCGGAAAGGACTTGGGTTCGAAATAGCGGATGGTGACCAACCGTGGCCCCACCAGGACGAAGGTCAGGGGATCCGCGTGTGGCCCCTCGCCGGCGCTCTTGTGAAGCAGGGTGGCGGTCATGAACGTCGCCCCGTCCTCTTGGTAGAGCCGGCTCGAGACTTCGATCTCGGCCATCTCCTCCTTTGTGGGCAAGAGCAGGTCCAGCGCGCGCTCGACCGCCAGTTCCTCGTCGCGCGTGGGCTCGACCAGATCGATCCACACAGCAGCAGCCGGAAGCTTCCATTCGGCATCGCAGACATCGACGGTGTCGAACCGGGGTTGGCCGGCGCGCAGGATTCGGATCACGCGAGCATCTCCGCCAATAGGTTTTCGGCGGTCGCGAAGGACTCAGCCGCCAATATGGGTGTTAGCCCCGACCGGCGTGGCCTGCAATTACTGCGGTGAAGCCGCGCCCCGCGCCACGCTGCGGGCGGCGTTATAGATGAAGCCGTAGGTCGGGTAGGAGGTCACCCCCAGCGTTCCCGAGGGCGCGTGCCAGACCCGTACCTGGCTCCAGTCGCCGTTGGGGGACACGTCCACCAGGGTGACGTTCTCCTCGACCCGACCGCGGCTGCCGCCCCAGTTGGCGTGGGTGATCTGGACGACGCGGTCAGTCAGCACCTGGCTGATCACCGCGACGTGGCCGCGCGTCATCTTGCCGTTCGGGCGGAAGACCAGGACAGCGCCGGTTTCAGGCGTTGAGCCCTTGGCGTATTTGCCGGTGGCGCTTTCCCACCAGGTCCAGGCGTCGCCGAATATCTGAATGCCGGAGAACATCCGGGCGAAGGTCACGCTCTGCCAGTATGGCTCGGCAGCCTGTGCCGGTGCGGTCGATGAGAAAAAGACGATCGTCGCGGCAACCGCCGCGGCAGTCAGTCGTTTCATCATGACGTGGAACTCGCTTCAGCCTCGGACGGGGGGATAAAGCATGTCCGATAATGGTTGAGCAACCCTTTCAGGCGACCTGAGGGGTTGTTCTTTCCCGTGGACGGCGAGCGGCAAAGCCTTTCATGGCAAGGCGCGCGGGCTTCTCAATGAATTGATAGCTGGCGGCGGCGAATACCGGCAGCAGAGCCACGATCGGCAGCCAGGCCCACAGGGGAAGCTGTTCCGAATCGCTTCCGAGCAGCTTCAGCGCCAGGTTTACCGACAGCAGCTGCCAGGGAATGCAGAGCATGTAGACCGAATAGCTGATCTCGCCGAGGTAGACGAAGCCGGGCAAGGCGAGCGGGTTCTTTTCGGCCCGTGACAGCGCCGCCAGCGACAGCACCAGCGGGCCGAACAGGGCGATGGTCACAACGTCAGGAGCCCACAGCATGGCCGCGGTCACGACGGCCGCCAGGGACACGGCAAGGCCGCCCCAGGCCAGCTTGAGGTTGGTCAGCAGCTTGGCCTGCCAGACGAGGAAGAGGGCGCAACCGTAGGCGAAGCTGGGCACGATGCGGATCGCGCCGCCGACGAAGGTGCCCTCGGAGAGTTCCTCGCCGGTCAGGGCGCGGTAGCCGGCGTAAGCACCGAAGAGGGCGGCCAGGGCCAGGCCCAGGGCCACGCGAGGCCGCTTGTGCAGGCTCCAGGCGCAGGCGGCGAAGATCGGGAAGGTCAGGTAGGCGAACCACTCCGCCGAGATCGACCAGGACGGATGATTCCACGCGGCCACATCGATGAAGCCCCAGGCGTGGGTCATGGTCAGCTGGGCCCAGAGGGTCTTCCAGGACATCACATTCGGATCGATGCTCATGCCCATCATCCCTGCGCCGAGGCCCAGGGCCGCAAGGCCGACCAGGGTCGCCAGGTGCATCGGATAGACCCGCGCCAGGCGATTCCACAGGAACGAGCCGTACTTGAAGCGCCGCTCGCCCGCCTGCTTGAGATAGACGTGGCAGAGGATGAAGCCGGACAGGACGAAGAACAGGTCGACGCCCAGGTAGCCCTTCTGGAAGACGGCGGGGTGGCCCTCGATGGCCAGTTTGGGCCACCAGCTGAAGAGCACCACCCACAACGCCGCGAAGAATCGCAGCGACGTCAGCGGTTTCAGATTCTCGGCCATGACAGTCCGCCCCGGTGTGCCACTTTGGAGCAACGACAGCTCCAACCAAGCCTTGGGGGCATTATCCACGCCACCGGTTAGAGTACGGTTACGGGCCGCGGAATCGCCAATGAGGAAAGCTACTATCCGGATTTAATTGGATTATCTGGACAATCACCCCTGATAACCCCTCTTTGCACCGCAAAATTCAGCTGTGCGCGAGCCTGCGACGACGGCGTCCGCGGGCCTTGGGATGGTCGGGATCCCACTCCCAGTCGGGGCGATGCTCGTGGCCGCGGAAGAGCACCCAGGCGACGATGACGCCCAGCACGGTGACGCCCAGGCAGATCGGCAGGGAGACTGAACCGGCGCCCCACTGCGACAGGGTCGCCGACCAGTGGCGCCCGGTGACCGAGCCAGCCATCATCTCCTGCAGCATGGGAATGAGGTACCAGACAGCCACCCCTGCGATCATGGCGCCGAGGATGGCGGCGGCGCGGTTGCGCACCAGGGCGCCGCAAAGGACGCCGAACAGAGCCAGAGCGAGGGCGATCCCCATGACGCGGCCTCCCGTTTGCTAGTCAGATGCAAGCAGGTTGCGCCCGGTCCTTTGCCGAATCCCTAAGGATTATGGGAAACGGCGATTAGGCATGCCGCCGCTTTCCCTTGTTCGGTCAAGCTTGGCCGTAAGCGCTGTGTGGCCTCGTAGGTAAGGTTGCGATCAGTGCACCTTCGCCTTGCCGACCCCCAGGACGAGCCCGGGGGTGACGACTTCAGTGAACTTTGGCCTTGCCGATCTGGAGCGCCCCTTCGCCGCCCGACACCGCGATCACGTCGCCGTCGGCGAATTCGCCGGCCAGCAGGCGTTTGGCGATGGGGTCGACAAGATCCTTCTGGATGACCCGCTTCAGCGGCCGTGCGCCGTAGACCGGGTCATAACCCTTGTTGGCCAGCCAAGCTTCGGCGGACGCGTCCAGCGAGATGGTGATGTGCCGGTCGGCCAGCAGCTTCTCCAGCCGCGCCAGCTGGATCTTCACGATCGAGCCCATGTTGGAGCGGTTCAGGCGGTGGAACAGGATCACTTCGTCGATCCGGTTCAGGAACTCGGGCCGGAAGTGGGCGCGCACCGCGTCCATGACATGGGGCCGCACCAGCTCGACGACCTGGTCTTCCGACAGGTTGGCCAGGTGGTCTGACCCGAGGTTGGAGGTCATGACGATCAGCACATTGCGGAAATCGACCG
>JANNVY010000020.1:0-14184 GCA_031408375.1 Pseudomonadota bacterium
GTGGCCCGGAGGGCCGGAGGGGGACCGCCGGCAAACCTACTCCACCCGCGGCAGCACCAGGGCCACCCGCAGGCCGGGGCCGAAGCCGTCATAGGCGCCGGGGCCCTCGGCCAGCTCAAGCCGGCCGCCGTGCGAGGCGGCCACGGCCTGGACCAGGGACAGGCCCAGCCCCGCCCCCGGCTCGCTGCGGCTGTTCTCCAGCCGCACGAAGCGCTGGACGACGCGGGCGCGGTCATCGTCGGGCACGCCGGGGCCGGTGTCGGTGACCGAGAACTCGACCTCGCCGGACGCCTTGCGCCGGGCGCGCAACATGACCGCGCCACCGGAAGGCGTGTACTTCAGGGCGTTGTCGATCAGGTTGGCCAAGGCCTGGGCCATGAATTCTCGCGAGCCCAGCACCGGCAAACTTTTCTGGATCTCGGCGCCGAATTCGATGCCCTGTTCCTCGGCGGAATATTCGTAGAGCTCGGCCAGGTCAGCGGCCAGCGCGGCGGCGTCGAACACCGCCGGATTGGGCGCCTGTCCGGCAGCCTCCAGGCGAGCGATGGCCAGCACGGTGTTGAAGGTCTTGAGCAGGCCGTCAGCCTCGGCCAGTGCCGTTTCGAGCGCCGCGACCGGCTCGGCCTTGCCGCTCTCGGCATCGATCAGCGCCACTTCCAGCTTGGCGCGCATGCGGGTCAGCGGCGAGCGCAGGTCGTGGGCGACGGCGTCCCCGGCGTGGCGAATGGCGGCGATGGAGGACTGTAGCCGATCGAGCATGGCGTTGAGGTTGCCGGCCAGTTCGTCGAACTCGTCGCGAGCCCCGCGCAAGGGAGCCCGGGCTTTCAGGTCGCCGTCGCGGACGGCGGCGACGACCTGGTTCAGGTTGCCCATCGCGCGCTCGACGCCGCGGCTGATCAGGATGCCCCCGCCAAGCCCGAGCAGGACGACCAGGGCGCCGGCGCCCCACAGCGCCTGGGTGACACGCCCGAGGTGGGCTTCGGAATCGCCGATGTCGACGCCGACGAACAGACGCTGGCCGCCCGGCATGGGCTTTTCCACCCCGCGCACGGGCCTCCGCTCGACCCTGCCTTCTTCATCGGTCTGGCTAAGGCGGAAATCCTCCCAGGTCTCGCGACCGGTGAAACCGATGATCGGGCTCTCGGAGATGTTGCCGGTGATCGGCTTGCCCGCCTTGTCCGACAGCAGGAACAGGAACGGCCCGCCGCGCAGGGTGCGATCCACCAGCGCCTGGTTCAGCGCGTCGGGACCCTGTCCGCGATAGATGGACTCAAGTGCGGCCACCTCGCGACGAACCTCGCCCTCGGCGCGGCGGCGCGATTCCGACGCCGTGGCGACATAGATGTAGGCCAGCAGCGCACTGGCGGCGATCGCGAACAGGGCAAGGAAGAGCAGCGTCAGCCGGAAGGGCGTGCGCCGGAAGACGGAGGGCAGCCTCATGGGCAGACTGCGAGGCGGGACCTCACCCTTCCAACCGGTACCCGGCGCCGCGCACGGTCTGCAGCATGGCCTTGTCGAAGCCCTTGTCGATCTTCGAGCGCAGGCGCGAGATATGCACGTCGATGACGTTGGTCTGGGGGTCGAAGTGGTATTCCCAGACCTTCTCCAGCAGCATGGTGCGGGTCACCGACTGGCCGGCGTGGCGCATCAGGAACTCCAGCAGCTGGAACTCGCGCGGCTGCAGGTCGATTTCCTGGCCGGCGCGGTGAACCTCGCGGCCGATCAGGTCCATTTCCAGGTCGCCAACCCTGAGCACGGTCTGCACCGAGCCGGTCTCGCGACGCCGCGCCAGGGCCTCGACCCGGGCGATCAGCTCGGCGAAGGCGTAGGGCTTGACCAGATAGTCGTCGCCGCCGGCCTTGAGCCCCACGACGCGGTCCTCGACCTCGCCCAGGGCCGACAGGAACAGCACCGGGGTCTGGTCGCCCTCGCGGCGCAGGGCCTCGACCATCGAAACGCCGTCCATGCGCGGCATCATGCGGTCGACGACATAGACGTCGTAGCCGCCCTTCTGGGCCTCCAGCAGGCCGTCGGCGCCGTCCGGCATGTGGACGACCTCCATACTGGCCTCGTTCAGCCCCCGCTGCATGGCGGCGGCGGCTTCAAGGTCGTCCTCAACGATCAGAACACGCATGACAGGCCCCGTCCCTTTGGCAGCGAAGCAGCAGGTTAGTGCGCTCTCATGGCGCCTGCCAGTGGGCGACTCAACTTAAGGAACGTCCATTAAGTCCCGGACAGGATCGGGAGCAGCAAAAGAGCGGCGGAAGCATCGCCCCCGCCGCCCGATCGATTCGCCGACGAATCGGCTGGTCTATTTTTTCTTGTTCAGCGGCGGTTTGGCGCCGGGCGTCGAGGGCTGGGCCGGCGCCGGATTGGCGCGCGGCGGGGCGACCGAGGGCGGCGGAACAGCCGCGCGAGGCTGAGGCGGCGTGGGCGTCAGCGCCAGCGGTACCGGATTGTTGCCGCCGTTGCGCACGACCAGCAGCAGCGCGCTGGGCCGGCCCGCGGCCCGCAGGCGTTCGACCACGCCCTGGGCCTGTCCGATGGTCGAGGTGGGCTGGTTGTCGACGCGGGTGATCACGTCGCCCGGGCGCAGCTGGACGCGGGCGGCGGCCGATCCGCGCTGGACGTCCGTGACCACCAGGCCATTGACGCCGGCCGGGATCGAGAAGCGCTGGCGGGTCGCTGCGTCGAGGGGCGAAACCGAAAGGCCGCCGATGAAGGGCGTGCCCCCGACCGTGCCGGGGCGGACGGCCTGGGCTGTTTCATCCTCGCCGTCGGCGCCGCGCGCACGGGCGGCCAGTTCAGCCTCGGACGGGCGGACGCCCGAGCGGACGTTGATCGGAACCGGGCGGCCGTTGCGGAGCACTTCCAGCTGGATGGTCTGGCCCGACTGGGCCATGCCCACGCGGCGGGTCAGGTCGGTGTTGTCTTTCACCGGCTGGCCGTTCATGCGCACGACGACGTCGCCGACCTCAAGACCCGCCTGGGCGGCGGGGCCACCGGCTGTGACCTCGGTGATGTAGGCGCCGGTGCGGGCGCCGAGGCCCAGGCTCTCGGCGATCTCGGGCGTGATCGCGCCGATGGTCACGCCGAGGTAGCCGCGGGTGACCCGGCCGCCGGAGATCAGCTGCTTGGTGATTCGTTCGGCGATGTCGGCGGGGATGGCGAAGCCGATGCCGGCGCTCATGCCGTTGGGCGAATAGATCGCCGAGTTCACGCCGATGACGCGGCCATAGATGTCAAAGGTCGGACCACCCGAGTTGCCCCGGTTGATGGGGGCGTCGATCTGCAGATAGTCGACGTACTGGTCGCCCACGTTACGCCCGTATGCCGAGACGATGCCTGCCGTGGCGGTGCCGCCCAGGCCGAACGGATTACCCACCGCGATGACCCAGTCACCCACCCGCGGGTTGGCGTTGGATTCGAACTCGACGAACGGGAAGCCCTGACCGTCGACCTTGAGCACGGCCAGGTCGGTGTTCTCGTCACGGCCGATGACGCGGGCCTTCAGCTCGCGCTCGTCCTTGAGCTTGACCGTGATCTCGGTGGCGCCCTCGACGACGTGGTTGTTGGTAACGATGTAGCCGTCGGCCGAGATGAAAAAGCCGGAGCCGGCGCCCAGCTGTTCATTGTCGTTCGGATTGGCCGGCTGGCCGTTCTGTTCGCCGCCCTCGGGTTCGGGCTGGACGTTGAAGGGGAAATTCTCGAGGCCCGGGATGTTGCGCAGCGAGCCGGCGGTCACTTGGCTGCGGGTCTCGATCGAGACCACTGCGGGCGAAACCCGGTCGATGATGTCGGCGAAGGACATGGGCGCGCCGGGCGGCGGCGCGAAGACTACCGGGCCCTGGGTGCGCACCATCTGGGCGGGCGGAGGGGCGCTCTGGGCGTTGGCCCCGGGCCAGGTCAGGCCGGCGCCCGCCAGGGCCGCTGCGGCCACGCCCGCGCCGGCGATGGCGCCAACGATGAAGGTTTTGTTCTTGAACATCTGCTAGCGCCGCACCTCTGATGGAGCCCCGCGTCGGCTCCGGGATTTGAACACGCGGTTCAAGATATAATCGCTACGCAACGGAAAGCACCCGGATCAACTCATCCTTCGGTCATCCTCGCCAGCGCCCGAAGGCTTTGTTGAGGCGAAACGGTGACGCCCATCTTCGTCCGCCGTCAATGTTGCCAGGCGTGCTTCCTCCTCGGCTGAGAGGGGTGGCTCGTCGGTTTGTCCCCCGGTGCGTCTCGCCCGCCACAGGATCAGGCCCCCCGCGCCCGCCAGCAGGGCCAGCGGCAACAGCCAAAGGATGGCGTTGCCGGCCGAAAACGTCGGCTTGAGCAGGACGAATTCGCCATAGCGATCAACAAGGTAGCCCCGAACCTCGGCGTCGGTCCGGCCGGCGGCCACCTGTTCGCGCACGGTCCGGCGCAGCAGTCCGGCCACCTCGGCCTCGGAATCGTCGATCGACTCGTTCTGGCAGACGACGCAGCGAAATTCGGCGAACAGGGCCCGGGCGCGGGCCTCTTGCGCAGAGTCGGGCAGTTGCTCGGACGGATCGGCGGCCGCAGCGATGCAGCAGAGTGCGGCGATGGCGAGCAGGAGCCGCCTCATGCCTTGGCCTCGGCGCGCCGGGGCGGGGCGGCCAGGCGCAGGCGGCGGTCGCTGAGCGAAACCAGGCCACCCAACGCCATCAACATCGGTCCAAGGAAGATCAGGCGCGCCCACGGGTTCCAGAAGGCGCGCACCACCCAGCCGGGCTGGCCCGCCTCGGTCGCGCGCCGCTCGCCGAAGACGACATAGAGATCGCTCAGACCCTCGAAACACAGGCCCACCTCGGTGGTGGTCTGGCGCCCGGCCGGGAAGAAGCGGCGCTCGGGACGGACGGTGCAGACGACGCGGCCGTCCTTGCGTGCGAACAGGATCCCGCGCTCGGCGATGTAGTTGGGCCCCTCGACCACGCCGGCGCGGTCCAGCGTCAGTTCGTATTCGCCCACCGTCAGCCGGTCGCCGGCGCCCAGCACCCGGGCGGTCTCGAGTTTCCAGCCGGTCTCGACACAGGCGCCCAGGACGAACAGGCCCAACCCCAGGTGTCCCAGGGTCGTGCCCCAGGCGCCGCGCGGCAGACCCTTCAGCCGCCGCCAGCTCTCGCCGCCCGGGACGCGGAACAGGCGGATACGCTCGACCACCTCCGCCAGGGCGCCGCAGACCAGCCAGACGCCCAACCCCACGCCCAGCGCGCCGAAGGCCTTCTTCCAATCGTTCATCGCCAGCACCGCCAGGGCGGTGAAGATGGCTATCCCGGCAGCCAAAGAAAGCCGCTGCAGGGCGCCCTTCAGGTCGCCGCGCTTCCAGGCCAGCAGGGGTCCGGCCGGCAGGATCAGCAGGGCCGCGGCCATCAGTGGCGTGAAGGTCAGGTTGAAATAGGGAGGCCCCACCGAGATGGTCTGGCCGGTCGCGGCCTCCAGCATCAACGGATAGAGAGTGCCCAGCAGCACCGTGGCGGCGGCGACGGCCAGGAACAGGTTGTTGAGCACCAGCGCGCCCTCGCGGCTGATCGGCGCAAAGACGCCGCCAGGCGCGAGGCTCGGCGCACGCCAGGCAAAGAGGGCGAACCCCGCGCCGGCGGTGATCGCCAGAATGACCAACAGCATCACGCCCCGCTCGGGGTCGACGGCAAAGGCGTGGACCGAGGTGAGCACGCCCGAGCGCACCAGGAAGGCGCCCAACATCGAGAAACTGAAGGCCAGCAGGGCCAGGAACACCGTCCAGCCACCCAACGCGCCGCGCTTCTCCGTGACGATGGCCGAGTGCAGGAGGGCGGCGCCCGCCAGCCAGGGCATGAAGGAGGCGTTCTCGACCGGATCCCAGAACCACCAGCCGCCCCAGCCCAGCTCATAATATGCCCAGAAGGCCCCGAGCGTGACGCCGACGGTCAGCAGGCTCCAGGCCAGCAGGGTCCAGGGCCGGACCCAGCGCGCCCAGGCCGCGTCGATGCGGCCCTCGACCAGGGCAGCGATAGCGAAGGAAAAGACCAGGCTGAACCCGACGTAGCCGCCGTAAAGCAGGGGTGGGTGGAAGGCGAGCGCCGGGTCCTGAAGCAGGGGATTGAGCGAGCGCCCCTCGATGGGGACCTGCGCCAGACGCGCGAACGGGTTGGAGGCGAATACCGCGAAGGCCAGGAAGAGGGTCCCCAGTATCCCCTGCGTCGCCACGGTAACGGCCTTCAGACCGGCGGGGAGGCCGCGCCCGAACATCGCGGCCGCCGCGCCGAAGCCGGTCAGCCACACACACCACAGCAGCAACGATCCCTCGTGGCTGCCCCAGGTTCCGGCAACCTTGTAGAGCCAGGGCTTGGCGGTGTGGGAATTGGCCGCGACGTTGGCGATCGAGAAATCCGACGTCAGGAATCCCTGCAACAGGGCCGCGAAGGCGACGCTTGCTACCAGGAACGCCGCGAGCGCCGCACCCTCGCCGGCGCGGTTGAGGACAGCCGAGCCTGTGATCCGCCCCGCGATCGAAAGGCCCACCTGGGCCAGCGACAGGGCCAGCGACAGGGCGAGCGCGAAGGCGCCGAGTTCAGCGGTCATGGAGTTGTCGTGGGAGACGCCGGGGCGCCGCCCTCGCCCCGCCACTCGCCGTTGCGCTTGAGCGTGTCGGCCACTTCCCTGGGCATGTATCGTTCGTCGTGCTTAGCCAGCACGCGCTTGGCCTGGAAGCCGCCGCCGGCGTCAAACGCGCCCTCGGCGATAACCCCCTGCCCCTCGCGGAACAGATCCGGCAGATCGCCCTGGAAGTTCACCTGCTGGGTGGCCTTGTTGTCGGTGACGCGGAAGGCCACCGCCCCGCCGGGCAGGCGCCGCACGCTGCCGACCTCAACGAGACCGCCCAACCGGATGGTCCGCCCCGGCTGGACACGCTGGGCCTGGGCTTCGGAGGGGCCGTAGAAGAATACCACCGCATCGCGCATGGCCCACAGCGACAGGCCCACCGCCAGCGCCAGCACCGGGGCGGCGATGGCGACGATCATCAGGCGGGCGCGGGCTTTGCGGGACTGGGGAAGCAGGGGCATCGAAAACCGTTGGGAGGGCGGGCGGAACATAGCGCCTGCCTCGCGGCGCGCCAGTCCCGGTGAAACACGGAGGTCAGGGGCTCGGACGGGCGGCGGCCTCGATCGGCTGGAGGTCGGCAGGGCGGTTCTTGAACAGGGATCGCGCGCGGGTCAGGGCCCGGTCGCGGGCGGCGGTGTCGCCCAGCACGGCATAGGCGCGGACCAGCCTGGCCCAGCCCTGCGGGTCGTCAGGCGTGGTCTCCAGCCGGGCCGCCAGATTGGCGACCATGCCGCGGATGGCGGCCTGTTGGGCGGCGGGGTCGGCGGCGGCGATCTCGGCGGCGGGCGAGGCCGGGGCGCCCGTCTCGGCCGTGCGGATCTCGGTTTCCAGCGCGGCGCGGCGGGGATCGTCGGCGGCCAGGGCGGCGGCCGCTTCGCGCCACAGCTTCAACCCCTCCGCCTTGCGGCCCGCCGCCAGCTCGGCGCGGCCCAGGAAGTAGCGCGGGCCGGGGGCGGCGGGATCGAGGGCAAGGGCGCGGCGGAAGGCGCGGGTCGCGTCGGCGTCCGGCTTGCCCTCGTTCAGCTCGGTCAGCATTTCGCCCAGGGCGGTCCAGTCGCCGGCTGAACCGGGGCGCAGCGCCACGGCCCGCTCCAGCGCCTGGGCGGCGCCGAAATAGTCTCCCGCTTGCGCCCGGGCGCGGCCCAGGAAGCTCCAGGCGTCTGGATTGGTCGGGTTTTCGGCGGCGAGTTCAGCCAGAACGGCGGCGGCCTCGGCGGGCCGCAGAGTGGCGGGATCGGCCGCGCGCCAGGCCTTCAGGCGCGAGGCGTAGGCCTGGTCAGGCGCGCCTGGCGAGCCGACAAGACCGTAGGTGATCATGGCCAGAGCCGCGGCGCCCAGGACCGCGACCAGCACGATCAGGCCCTGCTTTCGTGCATCGACCGGCGGCGCGGCCTCGACCGGAGTGGCGGCCGCCAGCAGACGGCGGCCGGCCTCGGCGCGAGCGGCCTTCCATTCGGCCTCACCGAGCAGGCCTCTGGCCTTCAGCTCGTCCTGTTCGTCCAGGTGACGGCGATAGACGGTGAGTTCCGGGGCTTCGCCGGCCCCGGCAGCAGCCCCCCGGGCGCGCCAAAGCACCAGGGCCGCGGCGGCGGCGGAGAGGAGAGCGGCGGCGATCCAGAAGAGAAGCACGCGGCCCCTCTAATGCATCAGGCCACGTCTTGCGAGGGTTCTGCTTGACCTGAGCCGCAACCGGCCACCGCGGCGCGGCGGCGCACGATCTGGGCGGCCTTGTCGTTCTCGGCGGAGGACAGGAATTCGGCGGCCAGTTCGAGGTATAGGTGGGCGATCGCCGGATCGGGCGCTTCACCCGCATTGAGCAGGTGGACCAGTTCGTCGGCGTAGACCTCGAGCCAGTCCGAAAGCGTCTCGGCGACCTGCGCCCGCAAGGCGCCGAAGCCGCCGGAATTGGCAGCCTGGCGCGTTTCGCCCAGCAATAGCATCAGCGCTCGCGCAGGCTCGACAAACTTGGGTTCGGGCGCGCTCGAGACCAAGGGTGACGGCCGTGACATTCGACCGGTCACGCGCACCGAATGCATCGGCATGGCCTGTTCGACGACCTTTTGGCATTCGCGCAGCCGCGCCTCGATCATCGCCGACATGGCCTTGCGGGCGTCCATGACCCGTCGACCCCAGGGGCCGTCCCGCGCCAGTTCGATGGACTGCTCGATTTCCGCCAGGATGGCGCCCGCCAGGTTGGCGGCGGCAGCGGCGGCATGGGCCGCCTCGGAGCCGCCGCCGGGCATGAAGCCCTTGAGGCGGCCGACGTGTTCCTCAGCCCTGTCCAGCAGGCGTTCGCCGAAGGAGGCGAGTTCGGAGGACGCGAGGAAGCGATCACCCGCGCGCTCGGTGATCAGTGAGATCGGCCTCAAAATCTGGGCCGCGTCGGGAAGGTGGCCCAACAGCATTTCCATAACCCGGGGGGCAGAATCCTCGGCGACTTCGGCGGCGTCCCTGAAGATGAGCCGCAACACCGCGGCGCGCTCCTCAGTGGCCTTGCCCAGCCAGTCGCCCAGCCGCTGGAGCGCCAGGCGGGCGAACGGGGCGAGCTTGAGATAGACGGCCAGTTCCCGCGCCTCTGCGCCGCCGTCGCGACCGCGGAACTCCAGCGAGGCGCCCGCTTCAGCGATCCCGGACGCCTCCAGGCACAGCTCGTCCAGCACCGGCGGCGAGGGATCGTGCGAATCCCAGTCCTCGATGGCCTGCCGCACCGCGTCGGCGGCATCGGGCCGACGTTCCAACAATGTGACCCAAAGATCCTTGACCAACGATCGCGAGAAGCGCGGCGCCCTCACCCCGTCAGGGCGGGCGGAGATGAGAGGGTAGAGGGGTGAGAACACCACCGCGCTGAGGCGGCGCGCGGTCTGTTCGTGGGCGATTATGTCGGCGACCACGGTGAGGTCGCCCTCGATACCGGCGAGCGCCATGGCAAGGCTGGTCAGGACCTTGTCCGGCGACGCAGCGATCACGGTGCGGACGGCGTCCAGTTTGGCCTTCGATGGCATTCGACGCACGCTCCCGTGCTGGTCGGCAGGCAATCCGACAGCGGCGCACGGTGAACGGGCAAGGTTAAGATTGATTGAGGGACGATCGGGGCATCAGCGACAGCAAGTTGCATCGCTCCGGCGCGCCATCATTTCATACTTCGGCCGACGGCAATTCGATCACGACCTTCAGACCCCCTCGTTCGGAATCCGCCAGCGCCAGTCCGCCGCCATAAGCGCGAGCCAGCTCGTCGACGATACTGAGGCCGAGCCCGGAGCCCGGCTCGGTTTCGTCCAGGCGGGCGCCGCGTTTGAGCACCTCTTCCCGTCGTTCCTCCGGAAGGCCTGGTCCGTCGTCATCGACCACCAGGCGCATACGCCCGGGATCGCCAGTCAGAGTCGCCGTTGCCCAGACCTTGTTGCCGCCGTACTTGCAGGCGTTTTCCAACACATTGCCGACGATCTCCTGCAGGTCCTGGCGTTCGCCGCGGAAATTGAGCCCTTCCTCGACCCGCCAGTCGATCTCCACGCCTCGTTCCTGGAAAACGCGCTCCAGCATGACGGCCATTTCGTCGATGACTTCCTCGACCGGGGTTCGTTCACTGCCGCCCTGGGCCCGGGCGGCGGCGCGGGCGCGGCGAAGGTGGTGATCGACCTGGCCGCGCATCAGGGTCGCCTGGCGGCGCACCACGTCGGCCAGCGGAGCCTCGTCCGCGCCGGCTTCGGTCAGCATCACCGACAGCGGCGTCTTGAGTGCGTGGGCCAGGTTGCCGACGTGGGTGCGCTGGCGCTCCACGACCTCCTGATTGTTGTCCAGCAGCTGGTTCAGCTCCTGGGCCAGGGGTTCGATTTCCTGCGGATAGTGCTCGGTCAGGCGCAGCGTCTTGCCCTTGCGCACGTCCGCGATCTCGCGACCCAGCATGAACAGCGGGGCCAGGCCGTAACGCACCTGGAAGAACACCGCCGCCACCAGGCCGGCGCCCAACGCGATCAGCGACAGCGCGGTCAGCAGGGCGAAACGCTCGGCGTCCCTGTCGATCTGGGTGCGGTCCTGGGCGACGATGAAGATCAGCGGCTCGGTGCGGCCGGGCAGCAGGCTCATCAGGGCGGCGGCGCGGACCGGCTCACCCTGGGCGCCGACGGTGTCGTAGAAGATCGGCCGGCCGGGCTGTTCGAACAGCGGCCCAAGGCCTGAGGCCGGTCCCTTGATGTCGGAATCGAACAGCGAGCGCGAGCGCGCCAGCGGGCGAATCACCCGCGCCACCTCGCCCGGCCCGGCCGGGACCGGCTCGGCGATCTGCCAGTAACGGCCCGACCCAACGCGATTGGCGGCGGCGTCAACCAGGGTGCGCGGGGGGGCGTCGCCACGATCCTTGTCGTTGGCGGGGGCCAGCGGCACGTGCACGGCCTTGTCGCGGCCGATGAAGGCGCTCGACAGCAGGGCGTCGTTGATCTCGGAAATGCCCGCCTCGAAGCGGCGCACGGTGGTCTGGCGGTAGAACAGGTTCAGCGCCACGCCCGCCGCGATCAGGGCCGCCAGGATCCAGACCGCCGCCAGCCAGATCAACCGTCGGACCAGCGAGGCCCGCGGCCGCATCAGCGGCGGCCGCTCAGGTCCGTAGCGCTCGGGTGGGGATTCCTCAGTCGACAGGCTCGCCCTCCAGCGGCGTCAGGCGATAGCCCAGGCCGCGAACGGTTTCGATGCGATCGGGGCCGATCTTCTTGCGCAGACGGCCGACGAACACCTCGATGGTGTTGGAGTCGCGGTCGAAGTCCTGGTCGTACAGGTGTTCGACCAGCTCGGTGCGGCTGATCACCCGGCCCTGGTGCATCATCAGATAGTGCAGCAGCCGGTACTCGAGCGAGGTCAGACGCAGGGGCTCGCCATTGACCGACGCGCGGGCGGCGCGTGGATCCAGGCGCAGGCCGCCGCAAGACAGCGACGGCGACGAGTGGCCGGCCGAACGGCGCACCAGGGCGCGCAGGCGGGCCAGCAGTTCCTCGGTGTGGAACGGCTTGGTCAGGTAGTCGTCGGCGCCGGCGTCAAAGCCCGCCACCTTGTCCGACCAGGCGCCGCGCGCGGTCAGGATCAGCACCGGCGTGGCCTTGTGCTCGCGCCGCCAGCGCTCCAGCACCGAGACGCCGTCGATCTTGGGCAGGCCGAGGTCCAGCACGATCACGTCGTAGGGCTCGGTATCGCCAAGAAAGTGGGCTTCCTCGCCGTCGGCGGCGTGGTCGACGGCATAGCCGGCGTCGCCCAGGGCGGCCTTCAGCTGGCGCGACAGATCGGGGTCGTCTTCAACGAGCAGGACGCGCAAGCCTATTCCCTCCGGAGAATCGCGCCGGTTTCGGCATCGACGATGTAATCGATCCGCTCGCCGGTGTCAGACTGCCAGCGAATTCGGTACAGCGGTCGCCCGCCGGCGCCTTCCTCGGGGAAGCTGTCCAGCATGCGGCCGGGCGACCGGCGTTGAATCTGCGGGATCACCTCGCGCAGGGGCACGCGGCGTCCCTCGCGCACGCCCCTGCGGGCGTCGTCCTGCTGGTCGCCGCCGCGGCGGCCGTTCTGGCCGAGGCGCACGGGCACAACCGGGCGATTGGGACGATCAGGCTGAGCCTTCGGGCGTCGGCCGCCCTCGCCGTCGCGGTCGCGTACGACCAGCGCCGGGCGATCATCGTCGCCACGTTGCCGACGCGACTGTCCCTGCGCCAGCGCCAGGTCGGGCGCGACGAGCAGGAAAACCAGGGACAGGGCGATAAGCTTCTTCATTACGGGAGTGGGTTTACCGGTGGTCCCCTGAACGGGGACTGAACAGGGAGTTTAGCGTGGAACAAGGCGCGGTGGCGCACTTTCACCTCCCGGGAGGCGGAAGTGGGGCGGCTTCGCTTCGCCGCCGGGACAATCGCCTACTTCCGCTTGGGCGAATAGGGACGCTTGGTCCGCCACTCCTCGGCGAAGGATTCCAGCTTGGGATCCACCGCGTCGGGCAGGGTCACCACCAGCCGGGCCTTCAGGTCGCCGCGTTTACCGGTCTTCGCATCAACGGCGCCGCGGCCCTTCAGCCGGAGCACCGCGCCGGAGTTGGAGCCCTTGGGCACGCCCAGCGAAACCGGCCCCTCGGGCGTCGGGGCCTGGACCTTGCCGCCCAGCACCGCGTCGGGCACCGAGACCGGCAGGTCCATCTCCAGGTCCGCGCCGTCGATCCGGAAGATCGGGTGGGGCCGAATGCGCAGTTCGATCAGGGCGTCGCCGACCGCGCCGCCCCGACCCGCCTGACCCTGTCCCTTCAGGCGCAGGACCTGACCCGAGGCCGCGCCCTTGGGAATGCCGACGTCCAGCGTGCGGCCGTCGGAAAAGGCGATCCGCTTGGTGGCGCCCAGGATTGAGTCCTCGAGGTCGATATCGACCCGGGCGCGTACATCCACCCCCTTGGGCGGCGGGGCGAAGCCTCCGCCCGGTCCGCCGCGGCCGCCCCGCGCGCCGCCGCCGAACATGGAGAAGATCTCGTCGAGGTCGACGCCCTCGAAATTGCCCCGATAGCCGGCCGGTCCGCCGGCGCCGAAGGGCGAGCCGCCACCGCCAGGTTGGCCGCGGAACTGCTCGCGGCCGTCGGCGTCGATTTCTCCGCGGTCGAACTTCTTGCGCTTCTCCTCGTCGCCCAGGATGTCGAAAGCCGCGCTGATCTGTTTGAAGCGCTCCTCGGCCTTGGCGTCGCCCGGGTTCTTGTCGGGGTGAAACTGCTTGGCCAGCTTGCGGAACGCCTTGCGCACCTCCTCCTGACTCGCGCCGCGAGCGATTCCCAGTTCGGAGTAGGGGTCGTTGGCCAAGGGGTCAGGGTCCGGGGATACACAGGATGCGGCCGAACGACTTAAGGCCTTGGCGCGTGGACGCAAGCGTTTGCGCGCCTCGTACGCGCACGGCGTTCAACGAATTGCGTTCTTTGGATTGCTTCGCCCGAGAGGCGAGTTACAGTCCCATGACCTTTCAAGGGGGGACTCACCCAAATGGACTTCCAAAACCTCTACCTGTCGACCTCTGGCCGGATCGGTCAGAAATCCTTCTGGATGGGATGGCTCATCCTGCTGGCTGTAAGCATCGGCCTTGGCTTTGTTATCGGGCTGGTGACTGCGGGCAACATTCTGATCTCGTCGATCCTCGGACTCGTCTTGATGTTCCCGGGCTACGCGTTGATGGCGAAGCGGTTCCAAGATTTTGGAAAACCCGGAATCTATGCAGCCGTTCCCTACGGTCTTTCGGCCCTTCTCCAGGTTTTGAACATCCTGGTAGGTGCTGGAATGATGGCGACCATGAGCTCGATGCCGGGTATGGCGGCCCCGACTTGGCTGGTCGGCATCTTTGGCCTGATTGGCCTCGGATTCCTAATTTGGGCCGGCATCACCAAGGGCGACGCTGGACCGAACGCCTACGGTCCGCCGCCGGCCAGCGCCACTCCGGCTGCTTGACCTGACCTCCTGAACTGAATGATGCCGGGTCCGCCGCAAGGCGGGCCCGGTTTTCGTTTGGGACTAATCCAGCCCGCGCTCGCGCATCAACTCCGGCGCCAGCAGTTCGACCGCGTCTTCTTCGCTCTCGAGGTCGGCCTCG
>JANNVY010000021.1:0-12874 GCA_031408375.1 Pseudomonadota bacterium
CCCCGGCTCTGAAGCCTGTCAAGGATGGCCGACGGCCACCGCCCCCGGCGGCTCGTCCTTGACAGGCTTCAGAGCCGGAGCTGCAATCTCGGCAAGAGAATTGGGGCGGGGACCATCGATGACGATGGCCGCGAGGGGCTAGATCCCCGAGGTGGGTAGCCCGGCGCTAGGCCGCGCTCACGCCCTGCTCCGCCAGCCACTCCAGGATCTTGGCCTTGCTCATGGCGCCGACCTTGGTCGAGGCGACCTGGCCGTCCTTGTAGAGCATCATGGTCGGGATGCCCTTCACACCCAGGCGCGACGGGGTGTCGGGGCTGTCTTCGATATTGACCTTGGCGATGGTCAGCTGGGCCGCCAGCTCGTCGGAGATCTGTTCCAGCGACGGGCCGATCTGCATGCAGGGGCCGCACCAGGTCGCCCAGAAGTCCACCAGCACGGGCTTGCCCGACTTGATGACGTCCTGTTCGAAGCTCTCGTCGGTGACTTTCACCGTGCTCATGCGGCTCTCCTGCGATTGGCCGGCCAACTAACGCGATTCCCGGCCCAAACGCATGTGGGGAGCGTGGCCGTCGGGATCAACTCGCCGCGAGCCTTTGCAGGGCCTCCGCGATCAGGGCGTCGGAAATCGGCGTCAGCTTGGGCCCGTCGGTCCACAGCAACGCCGCCTCGACCGTCCGCCCTGGATAGAGCGCGCGCAGCACCGTCGCATAGGCCGCCATCTGGGCCAGGTAGGCGGGGTCGGCGTCGGCCACCTCGGCGGGCGCCGGGCGGTTGGTCTTGTAGTCGACCACCAGCACCCGGTCGGCCGTGACCACCAGCCGGTCCAGCCGCCCGGAGATGGCCAGCCCCTTGGGCAGGCCTGGCGCCGAGCCGGCCAGCGCCACCTCCGCCCGCGAGCCGGGGCCGAACACCTCGGCGAAGCGGTCGTCAATGAGCACCGCGAAGACCGCGGCGGTGATCTCCTCGCGCTGGGCGTCGCTCAGGTCGGGTTGCCCCGCCAGATAGGTCCCCGCCACCGCCGCCTGCTCGCCCGCGGCCACCTCGGGCAGGATCTCGAACAGCTTGTGGATCAGCTCGCCGCGCCGGAAGCGCCCCATCCCGCCGGCGGTGGCCAGCGGCGACTGGGCCGGGGCCCTGGCCTGGTCCGCCATCTCGCTGGGACTGGCCCAGCGCAGGGCGCGCGGCTCGACCGGGGCTGTCCGGCCGGCCCAGGCAGGCAGGGGGCTGGGCGCGGTCTCGAGGACGCCGGCGCCTTCGCCGCGCATCGGATCGTGGCCGAAGCGGCGGAACTCCAGGCCATTCACCACCAGCGGGCGCACGCGCGGCGCGATGGTCTCGTGGTCGAAGGCGGCCTCAACCAGCGGGTACCAGCCCTTCAGCGGGGTTTCCTTCTTGGGCGGCGCCTTGGCCCGGCCGGCCAGGACGACGCGGTCGCGTGCGCGGGTCAGGGCCACATAGAGCAGCCGCAGGGCCTCATCCTCGCCCTTGCGCTTGCGCAGGTCCCGGGCGGCGCGCGAGGCGGCGCAGTCGGCCTTGCTGCTCGAACACCACAGGAAGCCGCCGCCCTCCAGGTCCAGCAGCGCGCCGCCGCGTGGCTCACCCGTCTGCACGGTCTCGGGCAGGAAGACGATCGGCGCCTCCAGCCCCTTGGCGCCGTGGGCGGTCATGACCCGGACTTCGCCCTTCGGCTCGTCCATCTCGCGTTTCACCACCACGTCCAGCCGCGCCAGGCCGTGGGCCAGGCCTTCAAGTTCGCGCAGGCCGCGACCTTCGGCGGCCAGCACCTGGGCCAGGAACTCGTCGAGCGCGTCGCCCGACTCCGGCCCCAGCCGCGTCATCAGACGCGTCCGCTGCGACCGGCCGCCGGCGTCGAGCGCGGCGTAGAGGCGGCTGTAGAAATCAAACGGCGTGCGAACGCTCGCGTCCGTCCGCGCGGCGGTCAGAAAAGCCAGGGCCGAGGCCCATTCCGGACGCTGATCGGCCTTGGCCTGCAACGTCGTCCACAGCGAACCCTTCCACCCCCAGGCCAGATCGAAAAGGCTCTGCTCGTCGATGTCGCAGAACGGGCTGCGCAACACGCCGGCGAGCGTCAGGCTGTCATTCGGGAACAGGATGAAGCGGGCCAGCGCCAGGGCGTCCTCGAACACCGGGTGCTCGGAGAGCATCAGGCGGTCGGCGCCGGCCACCGGCACGCTCTTGCGCTTCAGCGCCCGGATGGTCTCCTCGAACATCGGCCCGCGCTTGCGCACCAGCACCAGCACGTCCCCCGGAGTGGCGCGCCGCCAGGCCTTGCGCTCCTTGTCGAACACCTGGTCGCCGCGCTCGACCAGACCCGCGATCTCGGTGGCGATCTTCTCCGCCAGCCGCTTCCAGGCGCCGGGCCCGCGCGCGTCCACCGGCTCGGTCCAGGCGTCGGGCGCCTCGAACGGCTCCTCCCGCTCCACCGGCCACAGGTCGATGCAGCCAGGGTCCTCAAGCCGCCGCGCGATGTGTTTGACGATCTCGGCTTCGGTCTCGCCGGTGCACGGCAACAGGCCCGCGCGGGTCTCTTCGGGCGCAAATACCGCGTCCACGAAGGCCAGCACCTCGGGCGTCGAGCGCCAGGAATCCTCCAGCGGCACACTGGCCCATTCGCCGCCGCCCTCGACCACCCGCGCGCCATGGAAGGCCGCCTCGACGCGCAGGCGCTCGGGCTGGGCGCCCTGGAAGGAAAAGATCGACTGCTTCTCGTCGCCGACCACAAATACGCTTCGGGCCAGCGACCGCTCGCGCCCCTCGGCGCCCGCGCCGGTGAAGAAGTCGCCGGTGATCCGCCGCAGCATCTCCCACTGCTCCGGAGCGGTGTCCTGGGCCTCGTCGACCAGCACGTGGTCGATGCCCTCGTCCAGCTTGTAGAGCACCCAGGCCGCGTCCTCGCGCTCCCGCAGCAGCTCGCCGGTCTTCTCCACCAGGTCGGCGAAATCGAGCACGCGATGGCGCGCCTTGGCGGCCTCGTAGGCCTCGATATAGGCCCCAGCCAGGCTCATCGCGTACAGGGTGTCCCAGGCAATGCGGGCGGCGCGAGCGCGCTCGAATTCGGCGTCCAGGCGGGCTTGTTCCTCGCCGAGCCAGGCGGTCGTGACTGGATCGATGTTCTGGGTGGCCAGGTTCTTTGCCGGCGTGCCATCCTGATTGAAGAGTGAGTTCTTCGCCCAGGTGACCACGTCCCCCTGATTGCCCTCGCGCACGGCCGCGACCAGCCGCTTCATCTTTTCGCTGCGCTTGAGATCGTTGGCGGACCCTTTGTCCAGACCCTCCGTCGCACGCACCCAGGCGTCGAGATCCAGGTTCGGCGGCAGGACGGCGGCTCGCTCGATCGCGTCGGCGTCTTCCATGGCTTCCAGGCCGACGAGCGCCGTGACCACTTCGGAAAGCGGCCGGGCCAGCCCTCCGATCCACATCGCCAGATCGGCGCGACGAGTCGCGAATGTCTTGAACATTTTCTCGAAGTCGTCGAAGGCCAGGGCGACGGAGAAGCGGTCGTAGGCGTCGGCAATCGCAGGATCGCCGCCCAACGCGCGCCGCGCCACCGCCTCCCGCGCCTCCGCCGCCAGGTCCGCAGCGGCCGGATCGTCGACCACCTCGAAGCTGGGCGACACGCCCGCCTCCAGCGGAAACCGCCGCAGCAGCTTTTCGCAGAAGGCGTGGATGGTCTGGATCTTCAGCCCGCCCGGCGTCTCCAGCGCGCGGGCGAACAGGGCGCGGGCAGCGGACAGCTGGTCGTGATCGTAGGCGCCCGGATCGCGCGCCTCCAGCTTCGCCAGGTCCGCGCGCAGGTCATCGTCCTCGCGCACCGACCACTTGCCCAGCTCCTGGAACAGGCGCCGCTGCATCTCGGCGGCGGCGGCCTTGGTGTAGGTGACGCACAGCAGGGTCTCGGGTTCGGCGCCGCGCAGCAGCAGTCGCGCCACCCGGTTGACCAGGGTCGAGGTCTTGCCCGACCCGGCATTGGCGCTGACGAAGGCAGAGAGCGTCGGATCGGCGGCACGGACCTGGGCGTCGAGCCCGGTGAGGTCAACCAGGGTGGTCATTCGTCACCCCCGGAATCGCCCTCGGCGCCGTCGTCATCGTCGCCCGACACAGACCATTCGCTGACCCGCGCAAGGTGGTCATAGTCGCTCTTGTACTTGATCTGCTCGGGCGCCGTGCGGGAGCAGTAGGCTTGGGCAGGGTCGGCATAGCGCTTCACCAGCCCGACGAAACCGGTCCAGGATCGTTCGGCCATTTCCTCGCTGGGCGGCAGCTCGCGGCCCGTCGGCTCTCCCGAGCGCCCGCGCCGCTCCAGCTTGCCCGCCGGCTCCCGGCCTGAGACCTGGACGTAAAGCAGGTCGCCCGGCTCACGCTTGCCGACCTCCGGCAGTCCGCCTCGGGCCAGCATGGCGGCGGTTAGCGGCAACTGTCCTGCGAACCCCTTGAGCACCTGCCGCATGCTCGGCGCCCCGCCGGTCTTGAAGTCGATGACGTGAGCCAGGCCGCCCGCGATCTCGATGCGGTCGGCGCGCGCCGTCAGGGTGAAGTTCAAGCCGGGGACCTCCAGCTTCACCTCGCGTTCGACCAGAACCTGGATTGGCGATTGTCGGCGGTCGGCCTCGAAGGCCGCGATCCAGGCCCCGGCACGGAAGGCGAGCGGCGTCTCGCGCGCCAGATCGGTCTCCGGCGCGCCCGCGTCCCGCAGGGCGGTCAGGTAGAGGTCAGCGAACCGGCCTGCACGGTCGGCCTCGGCCAGGGTCGGCCATTCCTCGGAGAAGTCCTCCATGGCGCTGTGGATGGCGGTGCCGCGGGCCCGCGCATCGACCGGCTCGTCGGGGCGGTCCAGCGGATAGAGCTTGAGCACATTGCGGGCGTAGACGGCGTAGGGGTCGCGCACCCAGGCCTCGACCTGGGTGACCGCCAGCTGGGTGGGCCGCGCGTCCAGCGGCGGCCTTGGCGCCGGGCGCGGCGCCGGCGTCAGATGAAGTGGCGGATCCGTCATGGCGGCGTCCAGCGTGCGGGCCCAGTCCAGGACGTCCTCGCGGCCGGGCAGGGTGACACCGGCGCCCGCCGCCAGGGTCTTCAGCCTCCAGAGCCAGCGCGAAGGCACGGCGGGCTGACCGCCGCGGCGTTCGGAATTCAACAGGATCACCTCGGGGGCGCAGGCAGCCTGGGCGAAATCGTGGGCCGACAGCCCGACCTTGCGCTCCGGCGCCGGCAGGCCGAGCCGCTTGCGCATCGGCCGCGAAAGGAAGGGGTCGACCGGCGCCCCCTGGGGCCAGGTCCCTTCCTCCAGCCCCGCCAGGATCAGGCGGTCGGCGCGCACCAGCCGCGCCTCGATGGCGCCCAGGATCTTCAGGCGCGGGTGGGTGGCGCCGCCGGGTCGCACGGTCTCCTCGGCGAGCAGGGTGAAGAGCAGGTCGCGGAAATCTTCGGCGGTGACGGCGGGCAGGGCTGCGCCATCCTCGATGATCCCGGCCAGCAGGCGCGCGGCGGCCTGACCCGCCGGCCCGCCCCACAGGCTGCCGGGATCGCCGGCCTCGTCGGCGGCGAACGCTTCCATGCGCTCGACCAGGGTGCGGGCGGCGTCCGGGGCCGGGATGGCGCCGCCGGCGAAGGCGTCGGCCAGCGGCGCGATCGACCCGTGCAGGCGCACGGCGAACGGCTCGGCGAGATCGAGGTCGGCGATCACCTGCGGACGGGGCGGCCCGCCGCGGCCTGCCTTGCGCTTGTTTTCCAGGACCCTGAACAGGGACGGCCAGCCGTCGCGCCGCGCGCCGCGCAGGGCCTGGCGCTCGAATGCGTCCTGTTCGGCCTGCCGCGTATCGCCGGCCTCGCCCAGCCGCACCAGCGGGCTCTTCAGCACGCCCAGCAGGGCGACCGGATCGGCGGGATCGCAGGCCAGTTCGGCCATCAGCCGGGTCAGCACGCCGACCGGAAAACCGGCGAGCGGCGCCCCGGCCGAGGAATCGGCCTCCACGCCCCAGCGCGCCAGCCGGGCTGACACCCGTCGCGCCAGATCCTGATCGGGGGTGACCAGGGCGCAGGTCCTGTCCGGGGTTTCCAGCGCCTCGCGCATGAGCAGGGCCGCGACCGTGGCCGTCTCCTCCTCGGAACGGGCCGTGACCACCGCCAGGCCGTCCAGTCCCTGCCGGAAGGGATCGACGCCGGTGGTTTCCGTTTCGCGCTTGAGGTCCTCGATCAGCTTGAGCCAGTCAGCGGTGGCCTTGGCGGGGCGCAGGGCTTCGTTGATCACCCGGCGGCGCGCGCGGCCGCGGACGCGATCGGCCTGGCTCTCCTCGCGCAGCCAGTCCGCCACGTCGGCGCGGGTCAGGGCGTGGCGCTCCAGCAGGCGTTTCATGGCGCCCTGGGGGTGTTGTTCGTCGACCACGTCCCAGGCGTCGTCAGCCAGGTTCTTGTCGAGGCCCGGCAGCACCACGCAGCCGCGCGGCGCGGCGGCGACCGCGGCCAGCAGGTCGGCCGTGGCCGGCGCCGTGCCGGTCGATCCGGCAGCAATCAGAGGCACGCCGGGCGGCCGCTCCCGCCACTGGGCGGCCAGCAGTTTCGACAGGCGCACGCGTCGGTCGGTCGGGTCGATCAGGCCGATCTGTTTCAGCCGCTCGGGCCAGTGCTTCAGCCCGATGGCCAGCACCTTCGCCGACCGCGTCCAGTGCTTCGCCTGGTCGCTGGAGGCGAGGTTGTCGACGTCGGCCCCCTCAAATTTCTCCTCGATCCAGAGGCTGTCCATGAAGCCCGCCAGGGCGTCGGCCATCTCCAGCGCGGACGGGGCGTCGAGGTCGCGCCCGATGGCGTCTCGGTGTTCCCCGATCAGCCGCGCCAGTTCGAAGCGGCGGCGAAGGGGCGTCACCGCCGGCGGCAGGCTGGCGGCGATGGCCCCCGGCTCGAAGGGCGGCTCGCCCTCATCGAGATCGCCTACGGCGCGGATCTGGGGCAGCAGCACGGGCTTGCCGTCCGCCGCCTTCACAAAGGCTTCGGCCAGGGCGCGGGCGCCGCGGCGGGTGGGGGTGAGCACGATGGCGTCGGTGAGCGCCTCGGCGTCGGTCCCGGCGAGGCTGCGGTAGAGCACGCCGGCGAGGTCATCGACGAACGGCCGGTGGGACGGGATGGTGAACCAGCGCGATCCGGGTCCGTCGAAGGGCGCGGTCATCCGCTGGTCCGTAATTTCGCCTCGGCCTCGTCGCGCGAGACCGGGTCGCCCACGTGCATCCAGAAGCCATTCAGCACCCGGCCGTGCAGTCGCCCTTGCGTCGCCATCCGCCGCCAGGTCTGCGACAGCGAAAACGGCCCGTTGGGTCCATCGTCGACGATCTGGGGCCTGGTGATGTGCACGCCCATGTAGGCGTAGGGCGCGCTGGGCGCCTCGCCGCGGAAGCGCAGGGAACCGTCGGGCTCGTGGAAGAAGTCGCCCGCGCCCTCGAAGCCGATCGACATCTCGCGCTCAGCCAGCAGCAGGATCGTGTCCATCCGCTCCGGATCCCAGGCGCGCGCCAGGTGGCCCAGCGCGTCGGAGCGGTCGATCCAGACGGAATCGATATTGGCGACCCAGACCGGATCGTTACCGAGCAGGCCGCGCGCGTGCTTCAGCCCGCCACCGGTCTCCAGCAGTTCGGCGCGCTCATCGGAAATGACGATCTCGATGTCATTGCGGGCGGCGAGGTGCGCCTCCAGGCGGTCGGCGAACCAGTGGACATTGACCACCGCCTTCTCGCACCCGGCCTCGACCAGGCGATCCAGTACGTGGTCGATCAGCGCCTTGCCGTCGACCTCGACCAGGGCCTTGGGCCGGTCGTCGGTCAGGGGGCGCATGCGGGTGCCGAGGCCCGCGGCCAGCACCATGGCGGTGGTCAGCTTGCTCATCCGCGGGCCTCCGCAGGGACGTGCCGGTCGAACCAGGCGCGCAGGCCCTCCATGCCCGGCGCGGCCAGGTTGGCGGCGAGGTGCCGCCACATGCGCGGCATGAACTGGCGATAGCGCGGCTTGCCGTCGCGGAAGATCAGGCGAGCGAAGATGCCCAGGATGCGCGCCTCGTTCAGCGTCGCGAGCGCGGCGTAGTCGGCCATGAAAGCCTGTTGATCGAGTTCCGGCCGGGCGGCGAAGTAGCGTTGCAGGGCTGCGGCCTCCAGCTCGGGCGATACGTCGCGGCGGGCGTCCTGGAGCAGGGAGTGCAGGTCCCAGCTCGGGTGCGCCCGCACCGCGTCCTGGAAATCGATCAGCCCGACGCGGGCCACGCCCTCGCGCTGCGGCAGCCAGAGCAGGTTCTCGGCGTGATAGTCGCGGTGGGCGAAGGCGGTCGCGCCGGCCGCGCCGCGCGCCACGATCGGGGCCCACAGGGCGTCCCACTCAGCCAGGGCCTCGACGCCGAAATCCAGTGACGGTTCGAACCTCGGATACCACTCGACAAACAGGTCGGCGGCGACCTTCAGCGCCAGGGCGTCATAGTCCAGCAGCGGCCAGCGCGCGCCCGGCGCCTCCAGCACCTGCGGCGGGGGCGCGGCGTGCAACCGGGCCAGCACGTCGACGGCGTTGAAATAGAGCTCGCGTTCGTCGGCCTCGCCGCGGCCGATCAGTTCGGCGAACACGCCCTGGCCCAGGTCCTCCAGCGCCGCCAAGCCGGCGGGAGCGTCCAGCGCAACGATTTCCGGCGCGCTCAGACCATAGGACTTGAGATGATGCGCCACAGCCGCGAAGGCTTCGACGCGTCCGGCCGAGAGGCGGTTGGACGCGTTCCACCCGGCTGCGCGGCGTTGGGCTTCATCCCAGTCCGGCCCGCACGGCGGCGCTTCCAGGGCCGAGGCCTGATCCATCAGCATCAGGGTCGAGCCATCAGTCAGGTGCAGGCGCTCGTAGCGCCGCGTCGAGGCGTCGCCGGGCAGCGGCGCGCGTCGGGCGCCCCCGAGCCCTGCCCCTTCAAGGAAGGCGACGCGCTGCGCCTCGCGGTCAGACATCGAGTTCGCGGCCGGTGAAGTCGCCATGCGGCGTGATCCGCGCAAGGCGGCCCTCTGAAACAATCGTCAGCTCTATATCCAGCCGGTCGGGGGGCAGGCGAGCCCCCAGCCGCTGCGGCCATTCGACCACGATGGCGCCCTCGTCCATCGCCTCGTCCAGTCCCAACTCGAACGCCTCATCGGCGTCCGCCAACCTATAGAGGTCGAAGTGCGACAGAAACGGTCGTGCCCCGGACGTCGGCTCGTATTGCTGGACCAGGGTGAAGGTTGGAGAGGGCACCTCTTCGTCCGGCCGGGTCAGCGAGCGCACCAGCCCCCGCGCCAGGGTCGACTTGCCGGCGCCGAGATCGCCCCAGAGCAACACCGCATCGCCGGTCTTCAACAGTTTCGCCACCGCCGCGCCCAGCCGCGTGGTCGCCGCCTCGTCCGCGAGGCTCAGCGTCGCCGGGGTGTTCAGGATCACGCGAAATCCTGGTCGGGCTGGGAGGGCAGGACGCGCTCGACGAAGGCCTTGAGCGCATAGGTCGCCTTGCCCGTATCGATGTCGAAGCGCGCGATCGGGATCGGCTTGCCGACGGTCAGGGTGAAGGGCTTGCCGCGCTTGTTCAGCATCTCGTGGAACAGCGTGACGTCGCGCAGCTCGCCGGAGAAGCGGTCGAAGAAATGGAATAGTTTCGATTCCGGCCCGGCGACGTGGATGGGGATGATGGGCGCCTCGTACTTGCGCGCCAGCGAGATGGCCGTCGGCGCCCAGGGCGGGTCGGTCAGTTGCCCGTCCTTGCCCTTGCGCGCCAGCCGCCCGGCCGGGAAGATCACCACGCAGCGGTCGGCCTCGAAGGCTTCCTTGGCCGCCAGCAGGGTGGCGCGCGTCTTCTCACGCGTGCGCTTGGCCTCGACCCATTCGACCGGGATCACCGCCTCGCCCAGCCGGGGCGAGACCCGCAGCGCATCGGCGTTAGCGAAGAAGATGGAGTCGCGCCGCACCTTGCGGATGGCGTCGAACACCGCGACCCCGTCGGCGATGCCGGTCGGGTGGTTGCAGACCACCACGCAGCGGCCGGTCTTCGGCACGCGGTCGAGGAACAGGCTGGTGATCTTCAAGTCCAGCAGGTCGGCCACATAGTCCAGCGCCGCCTCGCCTGAGAGCGGCACGACTGCGTCGGCCATGGCCCGCGCCGGTCCGTAGCCCAGGATGCCGTAGAGCGGCGGCCGGACCAGCGGCCACAGGGGATTGTGCGTCAGGCCGGGAGCCCGCTCGGCGATCAGGACATCGACGATGTGCTCATGCGGCTTGGGCCACGGCGTGGCAGCGCTCGGCTCGTCGGAAACGGTTGAGGTCATTGGCCGCGATTGTGGGGGGCTGAGCGGAGGGAGGCAAGCGGGGGGAGCGCGTAGAGCGCCTGACGCTCTCCGCCGCAAACCTCTTGCTGGAAGGATCGCGCCTGCGGGTCTGGGCGTGTCAAGGACGGCTCGCGCAGCGAGCCGCCGGCGGAGCCGGTGCTTCGCATCCTTGAGACGCCCAGACCCCGGCGCACAATGCCTCCAAGAGGTCAGGGGCGAATGGGTTTGGGGGCAAGCGGCGGGAAGCGCAGGCCCGGCAGCCGGGCGAAGGTCATTCGCACCCCAGGAGCCTCCCATGACTTTCCGCATCCACGGCCTGCCCCGCGCCGACTTCGCCCCGCTCTTCGCCCTGTCCGACGAGGCCCTGTCCGCCCGCGGCGTGATCCGCATGGCCGTCGACGCGGCGCCCGGCTTTCCTTGTCGCGTGGGCCTGCGCGACCTTGGACCCGGCGAGACCGCGCTGTTGCTGAACCACACCCACCAGCCCGCCGACACGCCCTACCGCTCGGCCCATGCGATCTTCGTCGGCGAGGGGTCGACGGACGCAAAGCCGGAGCCCGGGGAGGTCCCTGAGGTGTTGGCCCGGCGCACCCTGTCGATCCGGTCCTTCGACGCCGCGGGCATGATGCTGGACGCCGGCCTGACCGACGGTCGGGAAGCCGCGGCGCTGATCACGCGCCTGCTCGAGGACGCGCGCGCCGACCGCGTTCACATCCACAATGCAGTCCGGGGCTGCTTCGCCGGCTTCGCCGTGCGGGCCTAGAGGTCCTTGCGGCCGATGTAGAAGGTGGCCAGGCCCGCCATCAGGCCAAAGCCGATCAGCGCCGGTCCCACGAACGGGAAGCGGTCTTCCACCATGGGGAAGTCGCCGATCACCAGCAGCACGCCGCCGCCCACCATCACCAAGACCAGCAGATACAGAATCGCTTTCATCCCGAGCCTCCCCACGTCCACGGCGGCGGCAAACATACCTGATTTGCCGCTGAATGGCCCGCGATGAGGGTCGTTGCGCCGGGCGGGCTAGCGCAGGGTCGCGGGCGGGTCTAAGACGCGCCCGATTTCTCCTGTTTCCAGTCGATGGAGGCGCGTGTGCGCGACATCCTGCATTTCGTAGACGGCAAGGCCTTCACCGGCGCTTCGGGCCGTTTCTCCGACGTCTTCAATCCCAACACCGGCGAGGTTCAGGCCCGCGTGCAGCTGGCCAACGAGGGCGAGGTCGACGCCGCGGTGCAGAACGCCGCCCGCGCCTTCGAGGACTGGAGCCAGATCAATCCCCAGCGCCGGGCGCGGGTGATGTTCGAGTTCAAGCGCCTGGTCGAGCGCGACATGAACATGCTGGCCGAGATGCTGTCCTCCGAGCACGGCAAGGTCATCGCCGACGCCAAGGGCGACATCCAGCGCGGCCTGGAGGTCGTCGAGTTCGCCTGCGGCATCCCGCACGCGCTGAAGGGCGAGTACACCTACGGCGCCGGACCCGGCATCGACGTCTATTCCATGCGCCAGCCGCTGGGCGTCTGCGCCGGCATCACGCCGTTCAACTTCCCCGCCATGATCCCGATGTGGATGTTCTCCTGCGCCATCGCGACGGGGAACACCTTCGTGCTCAAGCCGTCGGAGCGCGACCCGTCGGTGCCGGTGCGCCTGGGCGAGTTGATGATGGAAGCCGGCGCCCCGGCGGGCGTGCTCAACGTCGTGCACGGCGACAAGTCGGCCGTCGACGCGGTCCTGACCCATCCCCTGGTCCAGGCGATCAGCTTCGTCGGCTCCTCCGACATCGCCCACTACGTCTATTCGACCGGCACGGCGCACGGGAAGCGCGTCCAGGCCTTCGGCGGCGCCAAGAACCACGGCATCGTCCTGCCCGACGCGGACCTGGCCCAGACGGTCAAGGACCTGGCGGGCGCGGCCTTCGGCTCGGCCGGCGAGCGCTGCATGGCCCTTCCCGTGGTGGTGCCGGTCGGCAAGACCACCGCCGAAGAGCTGAAGAAGCGCATGATCGACGAGATCGGAACCCTGCGCGTGGGCGTCTCCACCGACCCCGACGCCCACTATGGCCCGGTCGTCACCGCCATCCACAAGAAACGCGTCACCGACTGGATCGACACCGCCGAGAAGGAAGGCTCCGAGGTTGTCGTCGACGGCCGCGGCTTTACGCTCCAGGGCCACGAGAAGGGCTATTTCCTCGGCCCGACGCTGCTCGACCGCGTCACCACCGACATGTCCTCCTACAAGGAGGAGATCTTCGGCCCGGTGCTGCAGATCGTGCGCGCCGAGACCTTCGAGGAGGCCATCTCGCTGCCGTCGAAGCACCAGTACGGCAACGGCGTCGCCATCTTCACGCGCAACGGCCGCGCCGCGCGCGAGTTCGCGGCGCGCGTCAATGTCGGCATGGTCGGCATCAACGTGCCCATCCCGGTGCCGGTCGCGTATCACACCTTCGGCGGCTGGAAGCGCTCGGGCTTCGGCGACATCAACCAGCACGGCATGGAGGGCGTCCGCTTCTGGACCAAGACCAAGACCGTCACCGCCCGCTGGCCGGAAAGCGACCTGGAGGGCGG
>JANNVY010000022.1:0-8912 GCA_031408375.1 Pseudomonadota bacterium
GTGAAGTGGGTCATCTCGATGTCGACGTCCAGCGGCGCGGTCGCCGCGTCGGGGCGGTCGGCGTGGGCCTGGAAGCGCGCGATCGAGGCGTCCACCGCGTCGCGCATGCGGGCGAACACCGCCTTGACCCGCGCCCCCTCCAGCGCCGGGTCGATGATCCGCCGCTGGCGCCGCCAGACCTCGCCGTTCGAGACAAAGATCGAATAGCCGATCAATTCGTGCAGCATGTCGTCCATCATGCCGCTCTTTGGGAAGTCGTCTGATCGGCGAACCAGCACCTCGCGGATCAGCTCCGGGTCGCGCACGGTGAACGTCTCGCGGATGCGGAACCAGGGCAGGGTCGGAACCCGGTGACGGCCAACGCCCACGTCGGTGTAGCTGCCGCCCAGGAACAGCGAGAGCCCCGAGCGCAGGCCGATACTGAGCTTCTGCCAGAGCGAGGACCGGGCCGGCAGGGGCTGGGGTTTGGCCGGGATGAAGTGCTGGTTCATGCCACGGCCGCCGCCTTCACCCACGGGTGGTCCATCATCCGGACCGGGCCGCCGACCATGTCGAAATAGTCGAAGCCCCCGGCGATGTCGGGCGCCCGCAAATACTGGAAGTGGAATTTGATCGGATCGCGCCGGATGGCCCGAAAATGTTCCGGCGTCAGGAAGACGTGGAAGCGGGGTGACTTCTGGACGTAGCGGCCGTGGCTCTCGAACGCGATGTCGCCGAGCGGATCGAGCGCGCAGGCCGAGGCCGGATCAGACGGCGAGGTGACGTCCAGCCACGCGATATGGCCGGCGCGGGCGAAGGCCTCGAGCTCCTTGCGGAACCCCGCCGCGCCCGGCAAAGGCGTGAAGACCGCGATCGGCTGGCCCAGGGTCAGCAGCGACAGGCGTCCATCCGCGCCGAGCTTCGGATTGTCGGCCAGGGCGCGGGACAGGGCCGAGATGGCGTGCAGGGCGCCGAGGCTATGGCCGACCACCAGCACCTCGTCATAGGTCTCATCCGCCCACGCTGCGGCGATGGCGGCGGCGAAGGCGCGATCGCGCTCGGCGAGGTCCGGCGACGGTTCCCCGGCGCGACGGCGCATGTAGGTGAAACAGCGACTGAGCCAGCAGACGTTGAGCTTCTCCTCCAGCCACCGCCAGACACCGGGCGCAAGGAACAGGGACGCCAGGGCGGGGATCGCTCCCGTCCAGTAGGGCATCCCCAGGGTGTGGGCCACGACTCCGGCTCCGAACCCCAGGATCGAAATCACCACCAGGGCCGACAGCATGTAGAGCCCGGTTACTACGGGGGTGGACAACATCGCCATCCACAACGCCCGCGCCTGCTTGCGCGCCACCCCAAAGAAACCCAGCCGGCCCCAAGTCGAAAGCCAGGCCGCCAGCTCGCCCAGCAGCGCCACCTCGCCCTTCGACCAGCGCACGCGCACTCGGTCGTCCCAGCGAAGGAAGTCGTACTCGGCCTCGACCCGGCCGGCGCCCTCACCGGCCGCGACGCTCCACGAGGCGAGCCTATCCTGGCCTCGCCGGCGGGCCCCAACGTCGATGGGCCGACCGCTGAGCTGGGCCGACCGGGCGGCTTCCTCGACAAACATGGCGTGATAGGGCCCAGGTCCGCGCGGATCGAAACCGTGAATGTAGAGGACCTTGCGGTGCGCGACGGCGCCCTGCGGCGCGGAGGGCTTTCTGGCCGGCCGTGTCTCTGCGGTCTGTCTGGCCAAGGCCCAACCCCGGTTACTCAAGGCTAAATGCGCCACGCCGCCTCGCCCTGTCAAAGCACCCCTTCACCCACGCTGTCCGCCCGTGCAAAAGAGGGCTCACACGGCGGGGGCCGAACATGACGCAGATGACAGTCGAACAGATTCACCAGCGCGCCCTGGCCGGGGACGGCGATGCCCAGTTCACCCTAGCGCGCCTGTTCGACCGCGAGGGCAAGCACGACGTCGCGGTGGGCTGGCTGCAGAAGGCCGCCGCCGCGGGCCACATCATGTCGGCCAACTATCTCGGCGTGCGCTTTCTCACCGGCCAGGCGGCTCCATTCGCCCCGATCAGCGGAGCCAGGCTGACCTTCCAGGCGGCGGAGGCCGGCAATGCCGAGGCTTGCGCCCGTGCGGCCGTCCTCAACGCCATGGGGGTCGGACGAGAAGCCAGCTGGAAACAGGGTCTGGAGTGGCTCCGCAAGGCCGTGAAAGCTCGACACCCCGGCGCGGCGGACCAGCTGGAGGTGCTCAAAGCCGAGGCCGCCTTCCACGGCCAGGAGGGTGCGCTTGATCTCGATAGCCTGGTGGTCCCGATGGAGCATCAGGTCACCGTGGAGTCCCCTCGAATCTGGGTGGTCGAGAAGTTCTGTTCGCCCGACACCTGCGCCTGGATCGCTTCGCGCACGAAGGGGCGGCTGGAGCCGGCCCGCACCTACGACGCTGATCTTGGCGGACGCAGCACCAACGATATGCGCACCAACACCGGCGCCGGATTTGGCCTGTGGAACTCCGACCTGGTGCTGGCCCTGGCCCGGTTCCGCATCGCCGAGGCGACCGGCATCAGCTTCGTGATGTTCGAGCCGGTCAATGTCCTGCACTACGACCCGGGCCAGAAGTTCGACCGCCACTATGATTTCATCGATCCGGCGGTGGCGGAATTCGCAAACGACCTGGAGCAGCGCGGCCAGCGGACGGCCACCGCGCTCGTCTACCTCAACGATGCCTACGAGGGCGGAGAGACCGACTTCCCCAAGCTCGGCTACAGCTTCAAGGGCGACCTGGGCGACCTGCTGATCTTCTTCAATGTCGACGAAAGCGGCCAGCCTGACCCGCGCACCCTGCACGCGGGGACACCGCCCACCAGCGGCGAGAAGTGGGTCCTGTCGCAGTGGATCCGCGACAAACCCCAGCCGGTGATCTGACCCGGCCTAGCTGTTGTCTTCGGTCGGGGCGTCGGGGCCGTTCTTCTTGATCGAGTCGATGGCGTTCTGGGCCGCGGCCTTGGATGAGTAGCCTTCCGACGCGAACATCACTTCGGAATTGAACTTGAACCGCACCCGGAACTCGCCGGCCTTGTCCTTGTAGATCTCGAACTTGTGGGCCATCGCGCGTCTCCATCCTGAGGACGGCCAAGGTCCGGGCCGCCGCTATTGAAGTCAAATGACAGGCGGGTGAACAGACCTCAGCGGTAGATCGAACGCACGTCCCGGCGCATGGCCGCGCGGCTGTCAGGGCGTGAGTAGAACATGTGCCCCCCCGGATAGACCACCAGCCGAACCTGATCGGCGCTGCTCATGGGCGGGATCTGGTCGATGATCAGGCGGCTGGCGAAGTAGGGCGTCTGGATGTCGGTGAAGCCGTGCACGATCAGCACCTTCATGTTCGGATCCAGAGCCACCGCCTGGCGCAGCGCCGTCGAGGACTCCGCCGTGGCGTCGCGTTCCCAGGCGCTGGACACCTCGTCGGACAAGGCCTGGTAGGAGCCCTCCGCTTTCCAGCCGATCACCCGGGTGACGTAGTCGACCATGGCCGAGGTCGTCGGCGCGATGATGGCGTCCAGGATCGGGTCGCCGGCGCGGGTCTGGGGCGACCACGGGAAGGGATCGTAGGCGCCGACGTTGACGTCGTAGCGGCTGGAAATAAGGCCGCGGTCGCGCTGGAACTCGCGCGCGAAGGTGTTCAGCTCCATCCGCCCGCCGTAGCGCCGCACCACCGCCGGATCGAGGCCGGTGTAATGAGCAACCCGCTGCACGATCCGCTCCAGCGCGGCCGGATCGCGGGCGCCGCGCAGCAGGTCGACCATGAAGTCGGTGCGCGCATACTCCTCGACATCGGCCATGTCCGCGGCCGTCAGCACCTTGCCCTCGCGCTCGCGCCGGGCGGCCGCCATCGAGGGTAGAGTCGTGACCCAGGGCAGCGGAGAAATGTCCCGCCCGCCGGGCACGGTGTAATCCAGCCGGGGCGAGACCAGCGTCATGCCCCAGATGCCGACACCAAGGTCGGTCTGCAGCGTGTAGGCCAGGCGGGGCAGGCGGAACCCGCCGTAGCTCTCGCCGACCAGATATTTCGGCGAGCCCATGCGGCCGTTCCTGAGCAGCCAGTCGTAGATGATGCGCGACAGGTATTTGATGTCCTGCTCGGTGCCGAAGAACGCCTTCTTGGCCTTGTCCTCCGGCGTGTAGGACCGCGAGAACCCCGTGCCGACGGGATCGATGAACACCAGGTCGGTGAACTCCAGCCAGCTGTCGGGATTGTCCACCACCTGCGCGGCCGATGACGGCAGGTCTCCCTGGGCGCCGAAGCGCACCATCTTGGGGCCGACCAGGCCGAGGTTCAGATAGACCGAAGAGGCGCCCGGTCCGCCGTTGAAGGCGAAGGTGACCGGGCGGTTCACGCGGTCCGGACTGTCGGCGATGAAGGCCGTGTAGGCCACCTCCCCGATCAGCTCCCCGTCCTTGTCTTTCACCGGCAGGGCGCCGGCGTGGGCGGTGTAGTTCAGCTTGCGGCCGGCGATGGTGAGACTCTGGCGCGCGCTGGCTTCGGGCGGCAGGCGCTCGGGCTTGGCGCGGTCAGCGGCGGGCGGCGCGGGCGGCGTCTCGGCGCGGCCACACAGGGGCGTCGCCACCAGCACGAGCGCGGCGGCCAGAGCCGGGAATGATCGGAAATCCATCGTCGAAAGCGCCCCTTGCACAAAGCCATCGCGACCATAAGCCCCGGGCGCACCGGCGGCCAAGTGGGTTCACCGTGTGGAAGCGCGGGATGGCGTCCGGAACGTCGCGACGATCCACGTCACGGCGCCGGAGACTTGTGTCAAAGCCGAGCCGGAGCGGCGGCGTATGCGTCAGGCTTGAGCCGGGACGCTCCGGCGCGCGACACTCACCCGCGAATAGGGGAGAATCACCATGGCCGAGATCAAGGGTTTTGGACCGTTCCGCCGGCTGCGCAGCGACGCCAGCGTCCACGTCCTGCGCTACAAGCGTGGCCGCCTGGCACAGTCCGGGCGCGGCCTGGCCTTCTGGTTCCTGCCCGATGCCGCCTCCATCGCCGAGGCGCCGGTCGATGACCGCGACCTGCCCTTCCTGTTCAACAGCCGCTCCAAGGACTTCCAGGAGGTCACCGTCCAGGGGATGATCGTGTGGCGCGTCGCTGACCCCGAGAAACTGGCCCAGCGTATCGATTTTTCCATCGACCTGCGTCACGGCCAGCCGCTGGGACAGCCCGTCGACCAGATCGCCACCCTGCTCACGGGCGTCGCCCAGCAGCTCGCCGCCCAGTACCTGACCGAGCTCGACGTGGGATCCATGCTGGCCGCCGGCGTCGAGCCGCTGCGAGCGCGGATGGACGGGGGCCTGGTCGGCGCCGAGCGCCTCGCCGCCATGGGGCTCGAAGTGGTCAGCGTCCGGGTCTCGGACGTTTCACCCTCCAGCGACTTGAAGCGCGCGCTGCAGACCCCAACGTTCGAGCGTCTGCAACAGCAGGCCGATCAGGCAACCTTCGAGCGCCGCGCCCTCGCCGTCGAGAAGGAGCGCGCCATCGCCGAGAACGAACTCGCCAATCGCATCGAACTGGCACGCCGTGAAAAGGAACTGATCGCCACCCAGGACGAGAACGCACGAAATCAGGCGATCGCCGAAGCCGCCGCCCAGAAGATCGCAGGCGACGCCGAGGCTGACCGTATTCGCGCCGTCAACAAGGCGCGAACCGAAGGCGAAAAGGACCGCGTCGCGGTCTACCGCGACCTGCCCCAGGGCGTGATGCTCGGCCTGGCGGCGCGCGACTTCGCCGGCAAGCTGACCTCCATCGAGCACCTCAACATCACGCCTGACCTGCTCGGGACGCTGTTGGGCGACGCGATCGGCCGCAGCGGCGGCGGCGCGAAACCGTCGAAGGCCAAGGCCACCTGAGGCCGTGTCCACCCTGAAGCCCCGGGCGGTCCTGGTCACGCGCGAGTCCGACTACGCCCGGCTGGCCGCCGCCCACGCCACCGGCGCCCAGGCCGCCTTCTTCCTGAAGACTCGCGGCCAGAGTCTGGCCGAAGTCACCCACCGCCAGGAGGTCCAGACCTCGGCGCTCGATACCGTGCGCTCCGCCATCCCCGATGACTGGCGGCTGGTGCGGGTCGGACGCCAGGATCTGGACCGCTTCATCTTCAGTCCCGAAGACGTGGTCATCGCCGTTGGCCAGGACGGGTTGGTGGCCAACCTCGCCAAATACTTGACCGGCCAGCCGGTCCTCGGCGTCAACGCCGACCCGACCGTCAACGAGGGCGTACTGGTGCCCTTGAAACCCGAGCAGGCCGCGCGGCTGATGATCGCGGCATCCGAAGGCGCGGCGTCGCTGGAGCGGCGCACCATGGCCCAGGCCACCACCGACGACGGCCAGGTGCTGCAGGCGCTCAATGAGGTCTTCATCGGGCACCGCAGCCACCAGTCGGCCCGCTATGTCATCACCGTCGGCGGCGCCAGCGAGAAGCATTCGTCCTCTGGCGTGATCGTCTCGACCGGCACCGGCGCCACCGGCTGGGCGCGGTCGATCATGACCGCCTCCGGCCACGCGCTGAGCATCGGTCCGACCGACACCGCCCTTGCCTATTTCGTGCGCGAGCCGTGGCCCAGCGTCGCTACCGGAAATTCGCTGGCCTTCGGTCCGCTTTTGGGCGGCGAGCCCCTGACCATCCTGTCCAACATGAACGATGGGGGCGTGATCTTCGCCGATGGCATGGAGCAGGACCACATCGACTTCACCTGGGGCCGCACGGTCAGCCTGACGGTGGCGGCCAAGACCCTGAACCTGGTGCGCGCGGACTAGGTCTCGTCAGCGGAAGTCACGGGACTTTGGAATGACCCGCACATCGCGCGGATGCCTGTGCCGGCTGGACGGTGGATGCGCCGCCTCACCCTTGGCCGGCGCCGAGCTGGCGGCGCCGTCGCCGGGCGCCAGCTGGATCACCAGGGGCTGGTCCGACAGGGTCGCAAGCTCAGCGGTGCAGTCCTCGATTGACCGGGCGACCAGGTGGATGACGTCGGTCTCCGGCGCGTCGTCGGCCCGCTGCACATAGCCGCGCACCAGCACCATGCGCGCCCCCATCACCACCGGGCGGAACTGGTCGAACACCTTGGGCCAGACCACCACATTGGCCACGCCGGTCTCGTCCTCGATGGTCATGAAACAGACGCCCTTGGCCGAGCCCGGCCGCTGGCGCACCAGCACCACACCCGCCACCGCCGCGCGACGATTCTCGCCTACGCTTTCCAGCGCCTTGGCCGCGATCACGCCCCGGCGCGCCAGCCGCTCGCGCAGGAACGCAACCGGGTGGTCCTTCAGGGACAGGCGGATGGTCTGGTAGTCGGCCACCACCTCCTCCGACGGGGCCGTCAGGGGCAGGTGCGCGAAGCCGTCCGGGTCGCCTTCGTCCAGGCCCATGGCGTCGAACAGGGGTGCGGGCTTTCGCGCCCGCGGCAGGCCGCGCGCCGTCCACAACCCCGCCCGGCGGGTCATCTCCAGCGTTCCAAGGGCGTCCGCCTCGGCGAGCGCGTCGATAGCCTCGGGCGGCAGGCCCGCGCGGGTGCGCAACTCATCGATCGAGACGAAGGCCCCGCCCGCGCACCGCGCCCCCATGACGGCCAGCGCCCAGTCCTGCCGAAAGCCGCCGATCTGGCGCATACCCAGCCGCACGGCCCGCCGCCGACCCTTCAGCCGCCGCTGCAGGGTGCAGTCCCAGTCGCTCTCGTTGAGGTCCGGGTGGCGCACCTCGACGCCGTGCTCGCGCGCGTCGCGCACGATCTGGGCCGGGGCGTAGAACCCCATGGGCTGGCTGTTCAGCAGACAGGCCGCGAACACCTCGGGGAAGACGCACTTCAGCCAGGCCGAGACATAGACCAGGTGCGCGAAGGCCGCGGCGTGGCTCTCGGGAAAACCGTACTCGCCGAAGCCCTTGATCTGGTTGAAGCAGTTCTGGGCGAAGACCGGATCGTAACCCCGCGCCGTCATCCGCCCGACCATCTTCTCCTCGTAGTTCCCGATGGTGCCGACGTGGCGGACGGTGGCCATGGCGCGGCGCAGGCCATTGGCCTCATCGCCGGTGAACTTCGCCGCCTCCATGGCGATGCGCATGGCCTGCTCCTGGAACAGCGGCACCCCCAGGGTCTTGTGCAGGACCTTCTTCAGCTCGTCGGGGTCGCCGTGGTCCGGATGCGGGCTGGGGTAGTCGATGTGGAAGCGGTCGCCCTGGTCGCGCCTCTGCTTTCGCCGCGACAGGTAGGGGTGGACCATGTCGCCCTGGATCGGCCCCGGCCGCACGATCGCCACCTGCACCACCAGATCGTAGAACTCGACCGGCAAGAGGCGCGGCAGCATGGCCATCTGGGCGCGGCTCTCGACCTGGAAGACTCCCACCGAATCCGCCTTGCACAGCATGCGATAGACCGAGCGCCGCTCGCTGGGCACACGCACCAGGTCCATGCGCGGACCGTAGGCCTCCTCGATCATCCGGAAGCCGCGCCGGATAGCGGTCAGCATGCCCAGCGCCAGCACATCGACCTTCATGATCTTCAGCTCGTCGATGTCGTCCTTGTCCCACTCGATGAAGGTGCGGTCGGCCATGACAGCGTTGCCCACCGGCACGGTCTCGATCAGCGGCCCCTGGGTCAGCACATAGCCGCCGACGTGCTGGGAGAGGTGGCGGGGAAAGCCGATCAGCTGGCTGGTCAGGTCCAGCGCCATGCGCAGCCGTGGGTCGTCGCGGCGCATGCCGACATCGTCGACGTGCCCGTCCTCGATCTCGGTCCCCCAGGATCCCCAGACGGTGCGGGCCAGGGTTGAGGTCACATCCTCGGTCAGACCCATGGCCTTGCCGACATCGCGGATGGCCGAACGCGGGCGGTAGTGGATGACGGTGGCGACGATGGCGGCGCGATCGCGGCCGTAGCGCTGGTAGACG
>JANNVY010000023.1:0-3678 GCA_031408375.1 Pseudomonadota bacterium
ATCGGCCGGGAATCAAAGCTGCGCGTGAGTGGGGCATTCGAAGCCCGCTGGTCGAAGCCTCCCTCTCCAAGTCCGATGTCCGGGCACTTGCCCAGACGTTGGGACTCTCAAATTGGAATAAGCCGGCAGCCGCCTGCCTCTCTTCCAGAATTCCTCGCGGTGTCCCAATCACGCTCGAAAAGCTCCGCCGAGTGGAGCAGGCGGAAGACATTCTGCAGGCTGAGGGATTTCGCCATGTGCGCGTACGGGAGCACGGAGAGGTGGCGCGAATCGAGGTCGGAGCGGAGGAGTTTTCCCGACTGAATCACCCGGACTTGCGCGCACACATCAGCACCCGCCTCCGGAAGGTTGGGTTTCGATTTATCTGCGTGGATTTGGAAGGATACAGACCGGGCGGGGTCAGCCGGGGCTGACCCCGCCACATAGAAGAGTTATAGCTGATAGGATTTAGACAGCGCCTCAAGCGCCACGTCCGCAAGTAACCACTGCAGGAGTCGACCGATGAACATCCGCTTGTTGAACACGTTGGCCATGATTGCGGCGTTCGCTGCCATCGGTACCGCTGGCGCCGCTGCCGCCCCGGTCGCGAACGACCTGCCGGTCGACATCCCCTACACACAGTTCACGCTCAAGAACGGTCTGACGCTGATCGTCCACGAGGACCACAAGGCGCCGATCGTCGCGGTCAACATTTGGTATCACGTCGGCTCCAAGGACGAGCGTGTCGGCAAGACCGGCTTCGCCCACCTGTTCGAGCACCTGATGTTCAACGGCTCGGAAAACCATGACACCGACTGGTTCCCCCTGGTCGAGGGCCTGGGCGCCACCGACTTGAACGGCACCACCAACACTGACCGCACCAACTACTTCCAGAACGTGCCCGTGGCCGCCCTGGACACCATCCTGTGGATGGAGAGTGACCGCATGGGCCACCTGCTGGGCGCCATCGACCAGGCGGTGCTGGATGAGCAGCGCGGCGTGGTCCAGAACGAAAAGCGCCAGGGCGAGAACGAGCCCTACGGCCTGGTCGAGGAGATGGTCCAGCACGCGACCTATCCGCAGGACCACCCCTACGGCCACACCGTCATCGGCTCGATGGACGACCTGAACGCCGCGACGCTCACGACCGTGCAGGAGTGGTTCCGCACCTACTACGGCGCCTCCAACGCCGTGATCGTGATCGCCGGCGACATCACGCCCGCCGAGGCCAGGGCCAAGGTCGAGAAGTACTTTGGCGACATCGCCCCCGGACCGCCCATCCAGCAGCCCAAGGTCTCGGTCGCCAAGATGACCGGCGCCTCGCGCGGCCTGGCGTTTGACCGTGTGGCCCAGGGCCGTCTTTACCGCGTCTACAACATCCCCGAGACCGGCTCGCGCGACACCGACCTGCTGGACATGCTCTCGGACGTGCTGGTTTCGAACAAGACCAGCCGCCTCTTCAACCGCCTCGTCTACACCGACCAGACGGCCACCGCGGTCTCGGCCTTCGTCGCCGACGGCGAGCTCGGCAGCCAGTTCTGGGTGCAGATCACTGCGCGGCCTGGCGATGATCTGGCCGCCGTGGAAAGGGCCCTCGACGAGGAAATGGCCCGCCTGCTCAAGGACGGACCGACCGCCGCCGAGATGGAGCGGGTTCGCAACGCCCGCCTGTCGCAGTTTATCGGCGGCCTGCAACGGATCGGCGGCTTCGGCGGCAAGTCCGATATCCTGGCCGCCAGCCTCGTCTACCGCGGTTCACCCGACGCCTGGAAGGAGACCTTCCGCCGCTGGCAGACGGCTACGCCCGCCGAAGTGCGCGACGCCGGCCGCCGCTGGCTGTCGGACGGTTCCTACACCCTGGAAGTCCGCCCCTTCCCCAGCTACGCGGCCGCCGGCACCGGCGTTGATCGCCGCAGCGGCCCGCCCGCCGCCGGCGCCTCGGTCGCGCCACGGTTCCCCGCAGTTGAGCGGGGCGTGTTGTCGAACGGTATGAAGGTGATTGTCGCCAATCGTCCGGGCCTGCCGATCGTGTCGATGAACATGGTGCTGGACGCGGGCTATGCGTCCGACCAGTTCGGCAAGCCCGGCTCGGCTTCGCTGGCCATGAACATGCTGGACGAGGGCACCCGCACGCGCGACGCGCTGCGGATCTCCGATGACCTGGCCCGACTGGGAGCCTCCATCGGCACCGGCTCTTCGCTGGATGCGTCCTTCGTGACCCTGTCGGCGCTCAAGCCCAACCTGGATGCGACGCTGGATCTCTATGCCGACGTCATCATGAACCCCTCGTTCCCGGCCACGGATTTCGCGCGCCTGCAACGCCTGCAGATCGCCCAGATCCAGCGTGAGAAGCTGCAGCCCACGGGCGCGGCCTTCCGCGTCTTGCCCGGACTGATCTACGGCCAGGGCCACGCCTATGCAGCGCCGCTGTCAGGCTCGGGCACCGAGGCCTCAGTGGCCAGCCTGACGCTCGCCGACATGCAGCAATTCCACGCCACCTGGTTCCACCCCAACAACGCAACCCTGGTGGTCGTGGGCGACATCTCCCTGGCCGAGCTGACGCCGAAGTTGGAAGCCAAGTTCTCCGGCTGGCGTCCGGCGCCCAATGTGCCGACCAAGAACCTGGCAGCGGTGAATGCGCCCGCCAGGCCGGTGATCTACCTCATCGACCGTCCCGGAGCCCTGCAGACGGTGCTGGCCGCCGCGGTGGTTTCGCCCGCGCGCGGCGATCCGGACGACATCGCCATCGCCGAGATGAACACCGTGCTGGGCGGCGCCTTCACCTCGCGCCTGAACATGAACCTGCGCGAGGACAAGCACTGGTCCTACGGCGCCGGCTCCTTCACCATCGACTCCAAGGGCCCCGGCCTGTTCATCGCCTTCGCCCCGGTCCAGACCGACAAGACGAAGGAGAGCTTCGCCGAGATGCAGCGCGAACTGCGCGAGATCGCCCGGGTGCGGCCGATCACCGCCCAGGAGCTGGCCTTCGCCCAGAATTCCATGACCCTGGCCCTGCCGGGTTCATGGGAGACCAACGAGGCGGTGCGCACCTCGCTGGTCGAGCAGTACCTCTACAACCTGCCCAACGACTATTTCGATACCTATTCCGGCCGGGTGCGCGCCCTGTCGTCGACCGACCTGGACCGGGTGGCGACGCGGGTCGTGCGGCCGGACAACCTGACCTGGATCGTGGTCGGCGACCGCGCCAAGATCGAGGCGGGCATCCGCACCTTCGGCTACGACGTTCGCGTCATCGACGCGGACGGAAATCCGGTTCCGTAGGCCTTCCCTCCTTTTCATGGGGAGGGGGACCGCGAAGCGGTGAGGCGGCGTAGTATGAGTCGCGCCGCTTTCGCCGTTTCACTGCGGCATCTTGCGCGCCGGCCGCTCGGCCTTGCCAATCGTAAGCCGCAGGCTGGGGTCGATTGCTTTCCGCCAATCGGCGCCGACGCCAACGTCGTCGGCGAAGCGGGGCCACTCCGAGACTGCCTCGCGGACATCCTCCAGCAGGGCCCTGACCCGTCGCGAGCTGATCGAGACGGTTCTGGCGCACGCTTCAAAGTCCGCCAGATCGAAGTCATCGCGCTTGCCGTTGACAGACATTTGGTGGCGCGCCGTCCAAGGGCCCCTCGGATTGTAGCTCCAGGTAATGTCGTAGGCCGGGGACAGCCGCCAACTGCCTGTGCGGTCCATCAGAAA
>JANNVY010000024.1:0-4846 GCA_031408375.1 Pseudomonadota bacterium
GCCCGGCCAGATCATCAGGTCGCCCGCCCCCAGCGGCAGGCCCGAGCGGTGGGTCAGCAGGTCGCGCACCGTCATGATCCGGGTGGTGACCTCGTCGTACATGGCGAACTCGGGAAGGTGCTTCGTCACCAGGTCGTCCCAGCCCAGCTTGCCCTGGTCGATCAGCACCGCCAGGCCCGCGGCGGTCATGGCCTTGGTGTTGGAGGCCACCGCGAACAGGGTGTCGGGATCGATCCGCTCGGGGCGGCCAAGCGCGCGCAGCCCGTAGCCGCGCAGGAAGTCCGGCTGGCCCGGCCGCACCACCCCAATGCCGACGCCGGGCGTCCCGAAGGCGGCGAGGAAGGCGTGGACGGTGTCGTCGAAGCCGGCCAGGGCGTCAGGATCTTGCGTCCGCGCCCAGGCGGCGGGCGGCTAGCCAGCCGCCAGGCCAGCGCCGGCGCCGGTCAGCAGAAGTCCGCGACGACTGACGTATCCGCTCATGAACGATCTCCTCCGACCTGGAGGCAGACCATCACGTTCGTGCAGGTTTCGCTAGACTCGCTCGAACTCCAGGAAAATCGGCGCCGTGTCGCCCAGCTTCTTCTCCTCGTAACGCGTGGTCACATGGTCGGCGGGCGGGGTCCGCCAGTCGTCGGCGGCGTCCGCCAGCCAGCGCAGGCCCGGCTCCTTCAACGCCCGCTCCAGCGTCCAGGAGGCGTAGTCCTTCCAGTCGGTGACGAAGCGGAAGCGCCCCCCCGGCTTCAGCACGCGGGCGAACTCGGCCAGGGTCTCGGCCTGGACCAGGCGACGCTTCTGGTGGCGCGCCTTGGGCCAGGGGTCGGGAAACAGCACCAGCACCCGTTCCAGGCTGGCGTCCGGCAGGCGCTCCAGCACCGGGCGGGCGTCGGCGCCGTGGATGCGGACGTTGCTGAGGCCGCGCTCGCTGATGTGGCGCAGCGCCGAGCCGACCCCGTTCAGGAACGGCTCGCAGCCAAGGATGACCACATCCGGATGCCGCGCGGCCTGTTCGGCCATGTGCTCGCCGCCGCCGAAGCCGACCTCGATCCAGGCCGCCCGCGCACCGGGCATCAGGCTCAAAGGGTCCAGCGGCCCCGCTTCCGGGATCGCGATAGTGGGCAGCAGGGTGTCAAACAGCGCCGCCTGGGCGGGCTTGAGCGTGCGCGACTTGATGCGGCCGAACGACCGGAGCGGCCCCCAGGTGGGGCTGTCGGCGGCAGAGGGGGGCTGGGACTTGGGCATGGGGGCGTGGCTATAGCGGCGGAGGCGCGCCGCGCCTAGGTAGGTGGATGTCCGGACACCTCTCGCCGACCGCGATCAGCTGGCTTCTCGGCTTCGCAATCGCCGCCCTGCTGCTGTGGGCGACCGTCGCCATCGTGCGCCGACCGCGCGATGCGCGGCGCAAGCCGGGCGGGTTGCAGATGCTGGGCGCAATGATGCTGGGCTTTGGCGAACCCTTCGATCCGCCGTCCAGACATCTGGCTGAAGCCAAATCTGACACGCCCAAGGAAGACGACGAAAGCGGCGACCCGCCCACGACCTGACCGTCCAGGCTAGAAAGCGCCCTTGAGCTCTTCGACAAGATCGGTCTTCTCCCATGAGAAGCCGCCCTCGTTGTCGGGCGCGCGGCCGAAGTGGCCGTAGGCGGCGGTGCGGGCGTAGATCGGGCGGTTCAGTTGCAGGTGTTCGCGGATGGCGCGCGGGTGCAGGCCGCCCATCAGTTGCGGCAACAGCTTCTCCAGCGCGGCCTCATCGACCTCGCCCGTGCCGTGGGTATCGACGTAGAAGCTGAGCGGTTGGGAAACCCCGATGGCGTAGGACACCTGCAAGGTCACCTTCTTCGCCAGGCCGGCGGCGACCACGTTCTTGGCCAGGTAGCGGCAGGCATAGGCGGCCGAACGGTCGACCTTGGTCGGATCCTTGCCTGAGAAGGCGCCGCCGCCGTGGGGGGCCGCGCCGCCGTAGGTGTCGACGATGATCTTGCGCCCCGTGAGGCCGGTGTCGCCGTCCGGGCCGCCGATGACGAACTTGCCGGTCGGGTTCACGATCCACTCGGTCTGCGGCGTCAGCAGGTGGCCGGGGAACAGCGGCTCGGCGTAGGGGCGGATGATCGCCTCAACGTCACCTGACGACAGGCCTTCGGCGTGCTGTGTCGAGACCACGACCTTCAGCACCCGTGACGGGACGCCGTTTTCGTAGAGCAGGGTGACCTGGCTCTTGGCGTCGGGCTCCAGCCCCTCGGCTTCGCCCGAGTGACGGACCTCGGCCAGGCGGCGCAGGATGTCGTGGGAGTAGTGCAGCGGGGCCGGCATCAGCGACGGGGTCTCGTCGGTGGCGTAGCCGAACATGATGCCCTGGTCGCCAGCGCCTTCGTCCTTGTCATCCGTGGCGTCGACGCCGACGGCGATGTCGGCGGACTGGGGATGCAGGTGGTTCTCGAACTTGGCGTCGCGCCAGTGGAAGCCGTCCTGCTCGTAGCCGATCGCCTTGATCGCGGCGCGGACCAGCGGCTCCAGCCCGGCGACGATGCCGTCGGTGAGCTTCTGGTTCTCTTTCTTGGTGTTGCCCGGCTTGGTGGCGCGAACCTCGCCGGCCAGCACGATCAGGTCGGTCGTGACCAGCGTTTCGCAGGCGACGCGCGCCTCCGGATCGACGGTGAGGAAGGCGTCCACGACCGTGTCGGAGATGCGGTCGGCCACCTTGTCAGGATGACCCTCGGAAACGCTTTCGCTCGTGAAGATGTAGGAAGGCCGGATCACTTTGGGGACATTCCGCGGCTGGGAGGGAGGCGGACCATATAAAGATGTCTTTATATGAGCAAGCACCCGCTGCGGATCACTCCGCCGGGACCGACCGGTGCGATCAGCTCTGGTCGTCGTCGGTGAGCGTGCGGACGAGTTCGAGGATCCGGCGCCGTTGCTTGGGCGTCAGGTGCGGGAACAAAGAGGCCAACTCTATCCCTTCAGGCGTCATCAGGAAGCCGTGCAGGGACTGCTCGCCCTCGCTTTCCGAGAAGTCGGCGCTCTCCACCTCGGCCGGCAGGCCCTGGAAGAAATAGGCGACGGGAGCCTGCAGGAAACGGCTGATCTCAAACAGCTTGGACGCGGAAACCCTGTTGGTGCCGCGTTCGTACTTCTGAACCTGCTGGAACGTCAGGCCCAGGGCATGGGCAAGGCGCTCCTGGCTGACACCCAGAAACTTCCGCCGCATGCGAACCCGCGCCCCGACATGGAGGTCAATGGGATTTGGCGTATTCAGCGCGGCTTCGGCCATGGTCGGTCCTCTAGGCCGTACGAGCCCTCATGCTACTCCCCGAGGGCCAGAAAGTCTCTAGGGGGCTGTCAGCGTCTGGCTTGCCGGAACAACCGGCGAACTGGCGCGGCGACAAGGAGGCCTGCAAACATCAGCGCCCACGCCCCCAAATCACCCAGTCTGGAAAAATACGTATTTTCCAGCGGTGCTGGCAAGAGGGCGTCGATAACCCCGCTTTCACCGGGATCGAGCCGGTGCGCTGCGTCCACCCTGCCATAGGCGTCAACGACAGCGGACACGCCCGTCGGCGTGGCCCGGATCAACGGCAGGCCCTGTTCGATCGCGCGGTAGGACGACAGGTTCAGGTGCTGCAGAGGACCCGATGTGCGGCCGAACCAGGCGTCGTTCGAAACATTGACGATCCACGCCGCGCGAACCGACCCGTCGGGCAGGCCGGGGAACAGGCCTTCGTAGCAAATCAGCGGCTGGAACGGCGGCAGGCCCGGGACGGTCATCGGGCTGGGGCGAGGGCCGGACGAGAAACCGTCGCCGACGTGGGTCAACTCCTTGACTCCCAACGCTTCCAGAACGGGTTCGAGCGGGAGGAATTCACCAAAGGGCACCAGCCGGTGCTTGTCATAGACACCTATTCGTCGCAGCCCTGACGCCGTCCTTGTGAACGCCATCAGGCTGTTGAAGTAGGCCTCGCCGTCCGGCCCAAAGTCGCCCCGGTAGGTTCCGATCAGCAGGGTCTGGCCCGGCTGGATGGCGCCGGCGATTGCGGCCTCGGTCCAGCTCCCGGGCGCGAACAGGTCGTTGGCGGCGGCCGGCAGGGCGCCCTCCGGCCAGATCACCACGTCAGGCGCGCGGCCCTTGGGCGGGGTCATGGTCAGGGAGACGTATTTGCGCACGATCGACTGGAAGGCGGACTGGGTCCACTTGTCCTCCTGCGGGATGTCCGGCTGCACCACCCGCACCAGAACGTCGGTCGGACGATCACTGGCCCCGGACAGTCGCGCGGCCCCGAAGGCGACCAGCACCAGCAGGACAGCCATGCCCGAACCGGCCATCACCAGCCGAGGCCTGCGCTCGCCTGACTCGGCCAGGGGCGCCAGCGCGCACCAGATGAACAGGGTCAACCAGGTCAGGCCGTAGGCGCCGACCAGGGACGCGGTCTGCGACACCAGGCCCCCCGCCCGCCAGGTCTCGCCCGGCAGGTTCCAGGGGAAGCCCGACAGCACATTGCCGCTCAGCCAGACGAACAGGGTGAAGACGGACGCAAAGACGACCACGCGGCCGATGTGGCCGGGCGCGATCCGGCGATAGAGGGCGCAGGCGCCGGCCCAGAACAGGGCCATTCCGGCCGGAAGCAGGGACGCGGCGAAGGGCGCCATCCAAGCCTGGCGGGCGTCGACCAGGAAGGCCTCGGCCACCCACCAGCACCCCAGCCCGAAATAGGCGAAACCCGCCAGCCAGCCGTACCAGAGGGCGGTGCGCAGGCGCCGCGGGCCTTCGGTCCTGTCGATCAGCCACAGCAGCAGGGGATAGCCCAGGAAGCCGGGCAGGAAGCCAAAAGGCGGGTGGGCGAGGGCGGCCA
>JANNVY010000025.1:0-1883 GCA_031408375.1 Pseudomonadota bacterium
CACCAGGCCGGTGTTGCCGCCCTGGGTGGTGATCGCCACGCCGGCCTCGGCGCAGACGCCGACGATGGCCGAGACCTCCTCGACGGTGCGCGGCAGGAGAAGCAGCGGCGTCTGCCCCCGCCACCGCCCGCGCCACTCCACCAGCTTGGGCTCAAGCCGGGCGGGATCGTCGCTCCAGCCTTCGGGTCCGAGCACAGCTTTCAGCTTGGACAGGGCATCGACGGGGTGGGGCGCGTTCATCCGATGAGCATAGAGCGCCGGCCCGCGTCGAGGTAGGCGAGGGGATGGCCAATTCGCCCGTTTTCAAGCCTCCCGTCCCCGCCGTCGGCGTCGTCTGCCTGCGCGGCGACGAGGTGCTGCTGATCCGCCGCGGCACGCAGCCGCGAATCGGGGAGTGGAGCCTGCCGGGCGGACGAATCGAGCCGGGCGAGCGGGCAGCCGACGCGGCGCTCCGCGAATTGGACGAAGAAACCGGCGTCGTCGCTGAGTTGGAGGGCCTGCTGGACGTGGTCGACGGCTTCTTCCCGCCGCACCACCATTACGTGCTGATCGACTACCTGGCCCGCTGGATATCCGGCGAACCCCGCGCCGGGGACGACGCCGCGGAGGCGGCGTTTCACCCTTTGGATGCAGCCTGCGATCTGGTGGCCTGGGACGAGACCCGGCGGATCATTCGCCTGGCGGCCTCCCGTGTGACGAGATCACGCTAGACGGCTCTTGCATCGGTGCTAGGTTTCGCCGCCCAATCACGGGTGGGGAATTTATCTACATGAAGCGTTTGATGATTGGCGCCGCCGTAACGGTCGCCGCGATGGCCATTGCTATTGGCGCCAGCGCCGGAACCACCGAGCCCGTGAACTTCACCATCGACAACGCCACCGACAGCACCCTGACGGCGCTGCACCTGTCGACGCCCTCGACCAACAGCTGGGAAGAAGACATCCTCGGCGTTGACGTTGTTGAAGCGGGCGAGTCCGTTGACGTCACCATCGACGACGACCTGGAAGACTGTAACTACGACATCCGCGCCGACTTCGACGACGGCACGCACATCGACGTCCGGAACGTGAACTTTTGCGAACTCGAAGGCGAAACCATCGAGATCTCGGAATAATCCTCGCGGTCGCGGCGGCGCTGGTTTCAGCGCCGTCCGTGGCCCAGGACCGGGACCCCGCCGCACGCCAGAAGCTGCTTGATCTGGCCTACGTGCTGGGTGAATCCCACGCACTGGCCCGCGCGTGCGACGACGACAGCCAGTATTGGCGCGCCCGCATGACCCGCCTGATCGAGTTGGAACAGCCCGACCTCGCCTTCAAGGTCCGACTGACCGAGCGGTTCAACACCGGATTCTCCGCCCGCGAAGGCCAGTTTCCCGAGTGCAGCGCTCGCTCCCGCACTGAGGCCGCCGCCGTCGCGCGCCGCGGCCGGACCCTCGCGCTGGCTCTTTCCGGGATTCGATAGCGGCGAGGCTCGCGCTTCGCTAAGCTCCCCCCACACGAGAGTCAGGGGATCAGCTCATGGGATTCGGTTTGTTCGGCGGCGCGCTGGTTGTGCTGGCGCTGGTCGTCCTCTTCAACGCCATCAAGCTGGTGCCTCAGGGCCGTGAATTCACGGTCGAGCGCTTCGGCAAATACACCCGGACCCTGAAGCCGGGTCTGTCGTTCCTGACCCCCTTCGTCGAGGGTATCGGGCGGCGCATGAACATGATGGAGCAAGTCCTGGATATCCCCCAGCAGGAGGTGATCACCAAGGACAACGCCATGGTGCGCGTGGACGCGATCGTCTTCATCCAGGTGATGGACGCCGCCGCCGCCGCCTACCGCGTCGACAACCTGATCTACGCGATCCAGCAGCTAAGCCAGACCAACCTGCGTACGGTGGTC
>JANNVY010000026.1:0-4458 GCA_031408375.1 Pseudomonadota bacterium
GCCCACCAGCGTCAACGCCTCGGGCCGGGGCCGCTTCATCTGGCCGGTGCGTGGCGAGGTGCTCACCCGATTCGGCGCCATGGGCACCAGCCTGCGCAACGACGGCATCAATATCGGCGCGGCCGAGGGCACGCCGGTGAAGGCCGCAGCTGCCGGGGAGGTGGTCTATGCCGGGTCGGTCATCGCCGCCTTCGGCAACATGGTGCTGGTCAAGCACGCCGACGGCTGGGTCACGGCCTACGGCTATATGTCGCGCATCGACGTGCGCATGCGCGATCAGGTCACCCAGGGTCAGGTCATTGGGGCCGTGGGTACGTCGGGCGGTGTTTCACAGCCGCAGTTACACTTCGAAATCCGCTTCGCACCGAACCCGCGCGAGAAGGCCGCGCCGGTCGATCCGCTGCCGATCCTGCGTTGAAGTGATCCACCAGAATATTTCGCGCTCCTGGCGCGTTGCAATGCGGGCGGGCAAGACATAGGTTCCGCGCCTGATTTTGACCCGGTCCGCGCGACCGACCTCCCGGAGACTTCTCGATGCCCAGTGGCGCCGAAGGCGGCACGATGGGGATGGTGATGCAGCTTGCACCCTTCCTCCTCATCTTCGTGCTTTTCTACTTCCTGATGATCCGCCCGCAGCAAAAGCGGATGAAGGAGCATCAGACCATGATCGCCAACATCAAGCGCGGCGACTCCGTGGTCCTGTCCAACGGCATGGTTGGCAAGGTCACCCGCGTCGAGGAAGCCGAAGCCATGGTCGAGATTTCGCAAGGGGTCGCGGTGGCGGTGGTCAAGTCGATGATCGCCGAGGTTCGCGCCAAGGGCGAGCCCGCCAAGCTGGCCAAGCCGGCCAAGGGCTGAGCAACCTCATATGCTGGAGCTCTCGCGCTGGAAGGTAACGCTGGTCGTCCTGGCGATCTTGCTGGGAACCCTGTTCGCCCTGCCGAACGTCCTGCCGACCAGCATGCGCAACAGCTTGCCCGGCTTCCTGCCGAGCCAGACTCTGAACCTTGGTCTCGACCTTCAGGGTGGCTCATACCTCCTGCTTGAGGTGGACACCGTCGCCCTGCGGCGTGAGCAGTTGTCCAACACGGTCGAGGACATCCGCAATACGCTCCGTACGGAGCGGATCGCCGGCCAGCCGATCCAGCAGAATGGCGTCATCCATGTGCGGGTCACCGATCCGGCTGACGCGGCTGCCGCCCAGCGCGCCATCTCGCGGCTCGCGGACGCTCCCGGCGGCACGCCGGAGTTCACGGTTTCGCGCCTCGCCGATGGTCGGCTTCGGCTCGACTATGCCGCCAACGCCGCCGAAGCCCAGGCCACCCAGGCCGTGCAGCAGTCGATCGAGATCATTCGCAAGCGCGTCGATCCGGATGGGACCAAGGAAGTCCAGATTACCCGCCAGGGCGCCACCCGCATCGTCCTGCAGGCTCCCGGAGACACTGACCCGGAGGGTCTGAAGCGCGTAATTGGACAGACCGCCAAACTGACCTTCCAGATGCTCGACGAGACGGTCACGGCTGCGGACGCGGCGGCGGGACGCCTCCCGCCCGGATCGATACTCCTGCCGCAGCCAGGTCAACCCTCCGAGCCCTTCGTGCTGGTGCGCCGTCGCGTTCTGGTCTCAGGCGAAAACCTGAGCGCCGCCAGCCCCGGATTTGATCAAAACAATCAGCCGTCCATCAATTTCCGCTTCAACGGCGACGGCGCGCGGCGCTTTGGCGACGCCACCGCGCGGAACATCGGCAAACGGTTCGCCATCGTCCTGGACGGCAAGGTGATTTCCGCCCCCGTGATCCAGTCGGCCATTACCGGCGGATCGGGCCAGATCACCGGCAGCTTCACCACCGAGAGCGCCTCGGAGCTCGCCAACCTGCTGGAGGGCGGCGCCCTGCCGGCTCCGCTCAACGTCGAGGAACAGCGCACCGTCGGCGCCGAACTCGGCGCTGACGCCATCGCCGCGGGTCAGATTTCGCTGATCATCGCCATGGTCGCCGTGCTGATCTTCATGGTGCTGTCCTACGGATTCCTGTTCGGGGGCATCTCGGTAATCGCGTTGTCCGTGAACGGGCTGCTGATCGTCGCGGCCATGTCGATGATCCAGGCGACCCTGACCCTGCCGGGAATCGCCGGTCTGATTTTGACGCTGGCCGTGGCCGTGGACGCCAACGTACTGATCTATGAGCGAATGCGCGATGAGATCCGGGCTGGCCGAACACCGATCATGGCCATGAACGGAGGCTTCTCCCGCGCCATGGAGACCATCCTCGACGCCAACCTGACGACCCTGTTCGCCGCAATCATCATGTTTTGGCAGGGCGTTGGTCCGGTCCGCGGCTTCGCCTGGACCCTCGCCATCGGCGTCTTCACCTCCGTGTTTAGCGCTGTGCTGATTACCCAGGTGCTGCTGGCGCTCTGGTTCCGTGTCTTCCGCCCCAAGACTCTTCCGATCGCGTGACCCCTATGCGCTGGCCCCTGATCAAATACCTGCCCGACAAGACGAACCTGAAGTTTACCGGGCCCGCCCGGATCTTCGGCGCGATCTCGGTGGTGGCGGTGATCGTCTCGCTGTTCCTCGCCATCTATCCGGGCACCCCACCGTGCGGCGGCCTGAACTGCGGCGTCGATTTCAAGGGCGGAACGGTCCTGGACCTCTCGACTCCCGGCACGGACGTGGACCTGGACCAGCTTCGATCACTGCTTGCGAGCGAAGGCATGCGTGACGTCCAGGTGCAGGGCTATGCCCGCCCGGGCGAAGACGCCGACACCAAGCACAACGCTAATCTGCGCTTCGAGACCCCGCCCGGCCAGAACGCCTCCCAGGCTGTCGAGCGGGTGAAGACCAAACTCAGACAGATCGATCCCGAGACCACCTTCTCCCGTACCGAAGTGGTTGGCCCGAAAGTGTCGGGCCAGCTGTTCCAGAAGGGGGTCGTGGCCCTGCTCGGAGCGATCGTCCTGATGCTGCTCTACATCTGGTTCCGGTTCGGCCTGACCTTCGGCATCGGCGCGGTTTGCGCGCTTTTCCATGACGTCATCCTGACCTTTGGCATGTTCGCCGTTTTCCAGCTTGAGTTCACCCTGGTCGGCGTCGCCGCGGTCCTGACCATCATCGGCTATTCGATGAACGATACCGTCGTGGTCCTCGACCGCATCCGTGAGAACCTGCGCAAGTACAAGCGCATGCCCCTTGGGGAACTGATCGACCTGTCGATCAACGAGACCTTCTCTCGCACTGTCGTGACCGGGATCACCGGCCTGATGGCCCTGAGCGTCCTCGCCGTTTTCGGTGGTGAATCGCTCTACGCTTTCTCCGTGGCCATGATCTTCGGCATCATCGTCGGCACCTATTCGTCGCTCTTCGTTGCGGCGCCGGTGTTGCTCTTGCTGGGCGTGCGGCGCGGCGACGACGCCGAGGCGATCGACCTGACCAAGGGCACATCGGTCAAGCCGCAAAGGCCTTAGTATCCCTGTGGTCGAAAGGCCGCGCGAAACGGCCTATGCTCGCCGCGGGTGGTTGATTCCGCTTTGAGGAGAGGGCGCATGGCCGGGCTGCTGCAGAACTTCCGAAACACCTTGATCGTGAGCGTGCTGCTCGCCTTGGTGATGATCTATGCATTCGGCCAGGCGTCGCCGGGCGGGCTGGACGTAGGCTTCTGGCAGGCGGTCGCGCGTTGGGCCCACACCTTCTTCGGCATCCTGTGGATCGGGCTGCTCTACTACTTCAACTTCGTCCAGATCCGGAAAATGCCCGAGATCCCGGCCGAGCTGAAGCCGGCGGTGTCCAAGTACATCGCGCCGGAGGCCCTGTTCTGGTTCCGCTGGGCGGCCCTGTTCACCGTCCTGGCCGGCATCATCTTGGCCTGGCTGAAGGGCGGTCATGCCTATACCGCTGAGATCCTCACCTTCGGCATCGCCGGCGGCTACGACTCCAGCCAGGCGGGCCTGGCCCTGATGGGCGTAGGCGTCTGGCTGGCGATCATCATGTTCCTGAACGTCTGGTTGTTCATCTGGCCCAACCAGAAGATCGCGCTTGGCATCGTCGAGGCTGACGCGGACGCCAAGGCCAAGGCCGGCAAGATCGCCATGCTGTTCAGCCGCACCAATCTGCTGCTGTCGCTGCCCATGCTGACGTCCATGACTATGTATCAAACCCTCTTCGGCTGAACCCCGGACACAGGTTAGGAAGGGGCCCGCTCACCGGCGGGCCCTTTACGTTTCAACCATGACCGACACCGATGACCTGGACGCCCAGGTGAAGGCGGCCGATCCGGACCGCTGGATGGCCACGCGCTTCATCGCCGACGCCGACGCCCGCGCCGACGTGGTCGCGCTCTACGCTTTCAACCACGCCCTGGCCCGCATCGCCGAACAGGTCACCGAGCCGATGATGGGCCACATCCGCCTGGCTTGGTGGCGCGAGGCCATCGACGAGCTGTTCGCGGGCCAGGAGGCGAG
>JANNVY010000027.1:0-1695 GCA_031408375.1 Pseudomonadota bacterium
GACCCGCGATCCCATCGACCACCTGAAGCAGCTGATGGCCAAGGCCGGGGTCGACGACCTTGCGATCAAGGCCATCGACGAGGACGTGAAGGCCATCGTGCTGGACGCCGTCGAGTTCGCCCAGACCAGCCCCGAGCCCGATCCCTCCGAGCTCATGACCGAAGTCTATCTGGAGGCGTGACGGTGAGCGACTCTCCTTGGGCCAGGCCCGCCGGCCGACCCGCGCCGCGCCCCTCCAACTGGGGCTTCTTCCTGCTGGTCAACATAGGCCTGGCCATCGGTATCGGCATCATCGAGGCGGTTCTCGAGATGTCGGTGCACGTCAGCTTGCCGGCCATTGTCGGCAACATCGTCGTTCTGGTTGGCAGCACCTGGCTGGCGGGTGATCGCTGGCTGAAGGCGTCGGGAAGCGCCTGGACCCGTCAGGACCGCGCCCGCCTCGCCTTCGCCTACACCATGGTCAACGCCGTGACCTCGCTGATCGTCGTCGGCCTGGTCGGCCTCGTCTTTGCCGCGGGCCTTGGCGATCAGATCGCGCCGGAGCTGGGCCTGACGCCAGAGATGCTGTCGCTGGGACTGATCTTCCTGGCCGTCATCGTGGCCGTCGTTGCACCGCTGGCCCTGTGGGGCGGCTACGGGGTCATGCGGCTGACTCTCTGGCACTTCGTCAACAAGAGTGCGCGCGCGGCCTCCCAGCCCGGCGTCGCCGATGAGTTCAGCTGATGTCCCAGACCGAACGCCTGCATGCGAACTGGCGCTACTTCGCCCTGACCTATTTCCTGGTCGTGACCACCTGCGCCTTCGCCGTGATCGGCCTGACCTACGCCGAGATGACCATGGGCATGAACGTCGTGCCGTTCGGCGCCGATGCGGCGCTTCCGGTCGTGGCCTTCCTGGTGTCCGTCATCTTGGCGGGGATGCGCTACGCCGCGTCGCACGCGGACTGGGGCGGGCGCGACCGTCACCACCTGGCGCTGATCTATTCCCTGACTTCTCTGGTCGTGTCCGGCGTTGTCGGCTTGGCGCTGTTCAGCGGCCTGGCGCTGCTGATCGGCGGCTTCGAGCAGATGGCGGCGGGGCTGACCGATGTCCGCTTCATCGCCTTCCTGCTGTTCTTCCTGCTGATCTACATGGCCTTCTCCTACGCGCTCAGCCGCTTCGTGCTGTTCCTGATTTCGCGTCGCGGCCAAGGCCGCGCGGAGCCTGCCGCATGACCCATCCCACCCGCCTCTCGAGCGAGCTCGCCCGATGACCGACATCCTGATGCCCGCCCTCAGTCCGACCATGGAGGAGGGCTCCCTGACCAAGTGGCACATCAAGCCGGGCGACTCCGTCGCCGCCGGCCAGGTGATCGCCGAGATCGAGACCGACAAGGCGACGATGGAGGTCGAGGCCGTCGACGAGGGCGAGGTCGAAGAGATCCTCGTCGCCGAAGGCACGGAAGGCGTGAAGGTCAACACCCCGATCGCGCGCCTGAAGGGCGGCGCCGGCGCCGCGAAGGCCGCGCCGGCCGCCAGGGCTGAAGCGCCCGCCGTGGCGCCGGTTGCCGCTGCGCCGGTCGCTTCGGTCAAAGAACTCCGCGACCCCGAGATCCCCGCCGACGCCAAGCTTGTACGCACAACTGTTCGTGACGCCCTGCGCGACGCCATGGCGGAAGAGATGCGCCGCGACCCCGATGTCTTCCTGATGGGTGAG
>JANNVY010000028.1:0-4082 GCA_031408375.1 Pseudomonadota bacterium
CCCAACGGCGCGGCGGGGCAGGCGGTGGCGCGCACCGTCGCCGAGGCCACCCGCCCCGAACCGCCATTCTCTGCCGTTGCGGCGCTTGCGGCCGGCGAGCTCCGGCTGGCCTTCACAGGCGGCCCCCTGAAGGGCGCCGACGCCAACGGCGCCTACTTCTACGCATCCCGGCCCGGCGTGGTCCGCCATGCGGCGCTCCAGGCCGTCACCTTCGGGCCCGAGGGGCTGACCCTGACCCTCCAGCCTGCCGAAGAGCTTGGCGCCACGCTGACCGCACCCATCGAAGGGGTGCTGGTCACCGCCGCCGGCGCCTGGGAGGTCGCGGCCGCGCCCGGCGCCCTGCCGGTCGGCGCCAGCGGCTCCGGAAAGGCCGCCGTGGCAGCGCCGTCGCCACGCACCGAGGCTGCCGCGGCCGACGGCGCGCCGCCCCCAGCCGGTATCGGCCTGCCCGTGGCCTTGTTGCTGGCGCTCGCGGGCGGCCTGCTGCTGAACCTGATGCCCTGCGTCTTCCCGGTGCTGGCCATGAAGGCGGCGACCCTGGCCCGGCACGCTGAGGTTCCGGGTGAGACGCGCCGTGAGGGCTTCGCCTATGTCGCGGGCGTGCTCACCGCCTTCGTGGGCCTGGCGCTGGCCCTGCTGGCCGCCAAGGCGGCGGGGGAGGCGGCGGGCTGGGGCTTCCAGCTGCAGTCGCCCTGGACCATCGCGGGCCTGACCCTGGTGATGCTGGCCGTGGGCCTGAACCTGTCGGGCGTCTTCCAGGTTGGCCTGTCCCTGCAAGGAGCCGGCGCCTGGAACCGCTACGGCGGCGCGCTGGGCGCCTTCCTGACCGGGGCGCTGGCGGTGGTGGTGGCCGCGCCGTGCTTTGCCCCCTTCATGACCGAGGCGGTCTCCTTCGGCCTGACCCATTCTGCGCTGGACGCAATTCTGGTCTTCGTCGCGCTGGGTCTCGGGTTCGCGGCGCCGTTCCTGGTGCTGAGTCTCTGGCCAGCTCTGGCGCTTCGCCTGCCCAAGCCAGGGCCGTGGATGGAGACGCTCAAGCAGCTCCTGGCCTTTCCGATGTACGCCGCCGCCGCCTGGCTGGCCTGGGTGTTCGCCCAGCAAACCGGATCGACCGCGCTGGGGTTGCTGTTCGGCGCCTGCGTGTTGCTGGCGCTGGCCTTCTTCCTGCTGGGCCAGGCCCAGGCTGCCCAGGCCCACGACCGGCCCAGCCTTGCCGGGTTCCTGGCCGCGCTGGTCGCCCTGCTGCTCGCGGGCTTCCTCGCAGCCAACGCGGCTGCCGCGCCACCGCCCGTGGCGGCCGCACCCCGAGGCCCGAAGGGTCTCGCCGCGGAACCCTGGTCGCCTGAGCGGCTGGCCGCCCTTCGCGCCGAGGGCCGGCCGGTGTTCGTCAACTTCACCGCCGCCTGGTGCGTGACCTGCCAGGTCAACGAGGGCGCGGCGATGGAGGGCGAACGGGTGCGCGCAGCCTTCAAGGCCACCAAGGCCGCCTATCTTGTCGCTGACTGGACCCGCCGTGATCCGTCCATCGCCGCCGAGCTGGCCGCCCACGGCCGGGCGGGCGTGCCGCTGTACCTGGTCTATCCGGCCGGCGTGGACGAGCCGGTGATCCTGCCCCAGCTGCTCAGCGAGGACGTGGTGGTCCGGGCGCTCGGCACGCCCAGGCCCTAGACCGGCGGCGCCGGCGGGGCGGTGATGACTTCGCGGTTATCGATGAGCAGGTGACGCAGTTCGTCCAGCGCCACGTCCTGGGAAGGGCCAGTGGTGGCCGCTTCGACCGCCGCCAGCTTGCCGGCCATGTCTTCCGAGATGCCGCGCAGGATGCACTTGAGGTCGCCGTCCGTACCGCGCGCGGCCAGGTCGCGGTGACCCTGCATGTCCAGGTCGGCCAGCTGGGCCGCCTCGGCCTTCACCCGGTCGAAGCCGGGCAGGGGGATGGCCGTGGGCGAGGCCTTGCGGTCGGGCGTGCGCAGGTCGGCCACGGCGGTCTCGAGCCGTTGCGCCCGCTGGATGATGTCGGCGTAGAGCGGCTCGGAAGCCACTCCGCGCAGGCCCGTCATTTGGGCCGTGGCCGGCGCGGGCGCGGCGGGCGCGGCTTCGGAGAAGGAGACGGGCGTGAGCGCCAGGGTGACCGCGAATGCCAGGCCGCACATGGGAGACGTTCCTTTCCGAAGCGGGGACGTTCACGATTGGTTATCCTTCACCCGTAAACGAGTGGTGACTGAATTGCCGGGGGCCGCACGCCGATGACTGACCGGGACGCCCGCGAAAGGGCCTGGCGGACGCTGGAAGCCGCGGCTGAGGCTGGCCGCGGTGTCTCGCTCGCGCCCCTGGTCACGCCCGCGCGGGTCCGCCGCTTGACGGTCAGGGCGGCGGGTCTGCATCTCGACCTGTCCAAGCAGGCCTGGACGGACGCCGGTCTGAAGGCTGCGCTTGGGCTCGCGGCGGCCTGCGATGTCGAGCGCGGGCGCGACGCCATGTTCGCCGGCGCGAAGATCAACGTCACCGAGGATCGGGCCGCCGAGCACTGGCGGCTGCGCGACCCCGATCCCGGCCCCGAATGGGCGGACCAGCGTGAGCGCCTGCGCGCCTTTGTCGAGGCCGTTCGCAGCGGGGCCATCCGCACGGCGGACGGACGCCGGTTCCGCACCGTGCTGCACCTCGGCATCGGCGGCTCGGACCTGGGGCCGCGCCTGCTCTGGGAGGCGTTGAGGCCGGAGCGGCCAAAGCTCGACCTTCGCTTCGCCGCCAACGTCGATCCCGACGCCTTCGCCGCCGCCGTGCGAGGCGTCGATCCGCGCCGCACCCTGGTCATCGCCGTCTCCAAGACTTTCGGCACCCTCGAGACCCTGGCCAACCTGGGCCTGGCGCGGGCCTGGCTGTCCAACGCCATCGGCGAGGGCGCCGACGGCCACCTGGTCGCCGTGTCCTCCGCCCCCGATCGCTGTGCCCGCTACGGCATCGCGCCCGATCGGATATTCCCCCTGCGCGACAGCATCGGCGGCCGCTACTCCGTCTGGTCCGCCGTGGGCCTGTCCTGCGCCATCGGCCTGGGCTGGCGGGTATTCAGCGCCTTCCTCGCCGGCGCCCACGCCATGGACGCCCACTTCCGCACCGCCCCCATCGAGCGCAACGCCCCGGTGCTGATGGCGCTTGCCCAGATCTACAACCGCAACGGCCTGGGCCGCGGCGCCCGCGCTGTCATCCCCTACGCCGAGCGCCTGCGCCTGCTGCCTGCGTGGCTGCAGCAGCTGGAAATGGAGTCCAACGGCAAGCGCGTGCGCGCCGACGGCGCCCCGGTGACCCGCGCCACCGCCCCCGTCGTCTTCGGCGAGCCCGGCGCGACAGCCCAGCACTCCTTCTTCCAGCTCCTGCACCAGGGGACCGACGTCGTCCCGGTGGACTTCATCCTGGTCGCCGACCGGGGTCCGGCGATGCTGGCCAACGGCCTGGCCCAGGCCGAGGCCCTGCTGGCCGGCCAGTCCGACGCCCTGCCTTGGAAGGACTTCCCCGGCGACCGCCCCTCCACCACGATCCTGCTCAAGGCGCTGGATCCCAGGTCGGTGGGGGCCCTGCTGGCGCTGCACGAGCACAAGACCTTCGTCGAAGGCGTGCTCTGGGACCTCGACAGCTTCGACCAGTGGGGCGTGGAGCTGGGCAAGACGCTCGCCGCCCGCCTGCTGCCGGCGCTGGAGGGCGAAGCGACCGGGTCCCACGGCGCGTCGACTGATGCCCTGATCGCGCGGCTGAAGGGCTGAGCGCGTCGGGGTCTCTCCCTGTTCTCCCTGTTCTCCCTGTTATCGCCGCCCGCAAACAGGGAGCGATATCTCGCCTGGATGGAAGGTCTCATTAAAATCAATCCACTGACCCTGGCCTCCGGGCCGATGCGCGGCGGAAAACAGGGAGATTCGGGTCGCCAGAACAGGGAGCGACCCCCTCTGGAACAGGGAGACGTGACGCTCTGAACAGGGAGCGCCGAATCCAGAACAGGGAGCTCCCCGCCGCCGGCCCGAAGCCATCCACACCGCAAAGCGTCCGTTGATCCGGGCAAGACCGTCAAGGTGTCGTCGCCTGTCTGGGCGCGG
>JANNVY010000029.1:0-6919 GCA_031408375.1 Pseudomonadota bacterium
AGTCGAACTATCGCGGCATGGGCTCGGGCCTGGTGCCGGACGGCCCCGACGGCGCCACGCTGGGCTTCATGTTCCAGGACCGGGGCGAGCTGTACGCGCTCAGCGACGGCCACCCGAACATCTACGCCCCGGGCAAGCGGCCCTTCCAGACTATCATCCCGGGCTTCGCCTCGAAGGGCGACCAACCCTGGCTGTCCTTCGGCGTCATGGGCGGCGACATGCAGCCGCAGGGTCAGGCCCAGATAATCACCAACATGGTCGACTACGGCCTGGGCGTTCAGGAAGCCGGCGACAGCCCGCGCTGGCATCACGAGGGCTCAAGCGAACCCACCGGGGAGCCGCAGGAAGGGACCGGCGTGCTCAAGCTGGAAACTGGCGTCCCGGCCGATACCCGCGCCAAACTCGCCGCCCTCGGCTGGAAACTCGGCGACACCGACGGCGGCTTCGGCGGCTATCAGGCCATCGTGAAGGGCGAGCAGGCTTACGGCGCGGCCTCGGAAATGCGCAAGGACGGGCTGGCGCTGGCGTATTGAGCCCGGTCCGCCCTTCCAAATCCTCGTGCGCCTTCTAGGATCGCATCGAATCCGGGGGCCGAGCCATGTTCCGATCTCTTGCCGTGCGCGTGCTCATTGGCCTCTTCCTGGGGCTGGGCATCGGCGCGCTGTGCGGGGCGATCGGCAATGATGGCCTGACCGAGGCGGCTGGCGTGGTCGAGGCCGTCGGGGGCCTGTGGCTGAACCTGTTACGCATGACCATCGTGCCGCTGGTCTTCTGCCTGCTGGTCACCGGCATCGTGGCCACCGCCGACGCCGCAGCCACCGGCAAGCTGGCCACCCGCGCAATCATCTTGTTCGCGGTCGGCATGCTGCTCGCGGCCATCTTCGGCACCCTCGCCATGCCAGGCGCCCTTGCCCTTTGGCCTGTGGACCCCGCGGGCGCCGAGGCCCTGCGCGCGGGCGCGGGTGGTGTGGACCTGGAAGCCGTGCCCGTCACCGGCCTGGGCGATTGGCTCAAGTCGCTCGCCCCCAGCAACCCGATCCAAGCCGCCGCCGAGAGCGCCATGCTGCCGCTGGTCGTGTTCGGCATGTTCTTCGGCCTCGCCGCCACGCGCCTGACGCGCGCGCGCAAGACCACCGTGGTCGAGCTGTTCGGCGCCATCGCCGACACCATGATCGTCATCGTCCGCTGGGTGCTGTGGGCGGCGCCGCTGGGAGTCTTCGCGCTCAGCCTGGGGGTCGGCCTGCGCGCGGGCCTGGGCGCGGCGGGGTCGATCCTGCAATACGTGATCCTGGTCTCGGCCATCACCGCCAGCACCGTGCTCTGGCCCTATATCGCCGTGGCCCTCAAACGCGGCGTCACCCTGCGCGACTTCGCCCGGGCAGCGGCGCCGGTCCAGGCCCTGGCGTTCAGCACGCAGTCGTCCCTGGCCTGTCTGCCGGCCATGGTCGAGCGGGCCCAGGACGACCTGAAGATCCCGGCGCGGGAGACCGGCCTGGTGCTGCCGCTGGCCGTAGCCGTCTTCCGCCTGACAGGCCCGACCGCCAACCTCTGCGTCGCCTACTTCTGCGCCCACATCTACGGCATCGAGCCAAGCGCCCAGCAGATGATCGCGGCAGTCTTCGTGGCCTGGGCCATCAGCGTCGGTTCGGTGGGCCTGCCGGGCCAGGTCTCCTTCCTGGCCAGCCTGATCCCCATCTGCCTGACCCTGGGCGTGCCGATCGGCCTGCTGCCGATCCTGCTGGCGGTCGAGATCATCCCCGACATCTTCCGCACCGTCGGCAACGTCACCGCCGACCTGGGCGCCGTGACGGTCCTGCACAAGCCCGGCGAGGAGGCGGAGATCGTCGATCCGGGCCAGGCGAAGGCCCTGGGATAGGCCCAGCCGCGCCGAAGGTCGCCTGCCCGACCAGGGAGGCGCATGACCCGCGACGAGATCCGCGCCCTGGTGCTGGCCCTGCCCGAGACCGAGGAGGGGACCTCCTGGGGCTATCCGCCCTTCAAGGCCGGCGGAAAGTTCCTGACCCGGGTGCGCGACGAGGACGACAGCATCGTCGTCTACGTCCCCTCGACCGACGAGCGCGACATGCTGATGGAGGCGGAGCCTGAGACCTTCCACCTGACCGACCACTATCGCAGCTATCCGATCGTGCTGGCGCGCATCGCCACGGTTGACCCCGCGTGGCTGAAAGCCAGCCTGACGCGGCGCTGGCGTCGCGTGGTTTCAAAGAAATCCGTCAAGGCCTGGGACGCGGAGAACCCGCGAGACGGCTAGTCCTGTGGTGGTGGCTTGGCGGTATCGGTCGGTAGAACGGGACGAGGCTCATACTCGTTCGGTTGCCCTACCTCCACGGGCCGCCGGGTGCTCCGCAGCGCGTTGGGCGGCTTGGTTGTCGAGCAAACGCAGTTCAAGACCCGCCGCTCCTTGACCGTGTAGCACCTGCCGCCATTGGGCGGGCTGCAGCGTGCGCCGTCAGTCTTGCAGCCGCCGCCCGCGTCCTTCTGACAGGTCTGGGCGGCGCTGGGCGAGGCGGAAAGACGGCGACGGCGAGCATCGATCCCGCCGCCATGGCGGCGACGGGGAGCAGAGACATCATGCGGTTCATCGTAAGTCCTTTCGGAAGCGTCAGCCTTGCGGCTCTGGGGGTTCCTGCGGCTCCTCCGGCGGCTCGTGAGTCGGCGGATGGCCCGCGTTCGGACGCTCGCTGCGATTGGGTCGCGGCGTCTTGGGCGCCTGGCACTCACAGCGAAGTTCACGGGTGCCGACCCTCACGGTCTTGCACTTGCCGTTGGCCGGCGGATTGCACTTCATGCCCTCACGCAGACAGCCGCCGCCTGCATCCAGCTGGCAGGACTGGGCAAGCGCGGTCGTCGAGGTCATGGCGCCGAAAGCCAAGGCGGCGCCGGCAGTGAAGCCGGCCAAGGGAAGCACGGAAAAAAGGCGATTCATCACACCCTCCAGATTGTCCCTGAAAGGCAGGATACTCTCATAACGACGTTCTGAGAAATCATCGTTTCCTTACCGGGATCGGCAGGCCGCCCAAACCGGCCCGGCGCGACAGCGCGGGCGACCCTTCACAGGCCAAAGACCAGTTGCGGAAGCTCGGCGAGAGTCACCCGGTCACGCTGCGCCACACTCCCGGCCAAGTCATCGCGCACACATGGCCGGTTGCGCGAACCCCGCAGGCCGCGCAAAAAGGTCGCGTATCCGGAATGTCTGACATGCTGCCACCCAAGGATAACCCGCCCAAACGGCCCGCCGCCAACGATTGGCGCCAAAGGCGTGGGACCTCGATCTCGCTGGGCTCAATCGGCCAATCGACCCTGCGTCCGAACGCCGACGGCCGCCCGCCGCTGCTCAGCCCGCGCCCGACGCCGCAGGCCGCCCCCCAGAAACCGGCCGTCGCTGCGCCCCCGGTCTCGCGCGCCTTCATGTCCGGCTCGCTGGTGCCGCCGCGCCCGATGGGCCAGCGTCCGGTCTCACAACCTCAGGCCCCGCAACCTCAGGCCCCACAGCCCCAGACCCCCAGGCCCGATGCGGCCGCCGCCCGCGCGGCGCCCCGGCCCCTGCCGACCGGCGAGCCGGTTCCGCCCCAGCGCGCCGACGCGCCCTCCGCCCCCCGCGCTGCCCAGTCCGCGCCTTCGCCTGAGCCCCAGCCGACAACCATGGCCCGGCCCGCCGCGGCTCCCGCCCGCGGCATCATCGCGCAACCGCCGGCCAGCCCCTCGCCCGAGCCCCGGCCGGAGGCGAGGCCCGCGCCAAGACCCGAACCTGAAGTCGTCGCCACCGCAGCGCCGCGCCGGCCGGCCAGGACCGTGCGCCAGTTCAATGCCGCCATGGCCGCCGATGCCCGCGGCCCGGCGCCCGCCCGCGCGCCCAGCCCGTTCAACCGCCGCAACGGCGCCATCGCCGCCGCCGCCCTGGTCGTCATCGCCGGCGGCTCCACAGGCGCCTGGTTCATGACCCGACCCAAGGCCCCCTCGATCACAGCCACGCCGGTCACCCTGACCCCGTCCACGGCGACCGCCGCAGTGGCGACCACCTCCAATCCGGAGCCGGGGATGTCGACCTCGGCCGTTACCGAAGCGCCCTCCGACGCGGCCCCGACCCTCCCCGCCGTCATCACCGAGCGACGCGCCGGACCGCCCGCCAACTTCGGCGCCCTCGCCCCGAGGGCCGCCCCTGGCGTCTCGGCCAGCCGCGCGGGCCGCGTAGAGTTGGCAGCGTTGCCCGACACGCCCGACCTTGGCGGATCAAGCGCCGCCGAGCCGGCTCCCGAACCCGCCCCGCCCCCCGCGCCGGCGCCTGCCATCCGCCTGCCCAGCCCTGACGAGCCGTTCAGCACCAATCCCTCGAACCCTGACGGCGGCGGTTGATCGCAAACCGGCTTGGCCCTCCGCCACGCCGGGTCTAGGGTCCCCGCCACAAGCCCCGCCGCGAGCGCGGGGACATCGATCGTGGGGAGTTCAGCGTGACTACAGCTCTGTCGAGACGACTGTTCATGGGCGCGGCCGCGGCCGCCCTCGCGCCGCTGGAAATGGCCTGGGCCACGACGCTCGCCGAGAGCGCCTCCGACCGTCGCTTCCAGGCCCTGGGCAAGCATTGGCTGGATGAAAGCCTGCGGCTGAATCCGGTCGGCGCCACCGCCACCGGCGAGCACCGCTACGATTCCGAAATCGGCGACTACGGCCCCGAGGGCCGGGCCGCCCGCCTGAAGCTGGCCAGGGACACGGTGGCCGGCATCGAGGCCATCCCGCGCGCCCAGCTGACCCGCGCCAACCAGGTCGACGCCGCCATGCTGGAGAACCAGGTGCGCGGCGATATCTGGCAGATCGAGACGCTCAAGGACTACCAGTGGGATCCGCTGGGCTATTCCGGCCTCGCCGGCGGGGCGCTCAACAGCCTCTTCGCCCGCGAGTTCGCGCCGATGGCCGACCGTCTGCGTTCGGCGACCGCCCGAATGGAGAAGCTGCCGGCCGTCTTCGCCGCCGCCCGCGCCAACCTGGTCCCCGCCAAGGTCCCGGAAATCCACGCCAAGACCGTGGCCAGCCAGAACAAGGGGCTGCACAGCCTGATCGACGGCCTGGTGGCCGAGGCCGGCCAGCTGCCCGAAGCCGAACGGCCCCGCCTGACCGCCGCCGCGACGGCGTTGAAGGCCGAGGTCGACAAGCACCAGGCCTGGCTGGAGGGCGCCCTGGTTCCCAACGCCAAGGGCGATTTCCGCATCGGCGCCGCGCTCTACGACGCCAAGCTTCGGTACTCGCTGAATTCGACCCTGACGCGCCAGGAGATCAAGACGCGCGCCGAGGCGCTGATGACCTCCACGCGCATCGAGATGTACGGCCTGGCCAAACAGGTACTGGCCGGCAAGCCCGGCGCCCCGGCCTCGCCCGACAACCCCACGCCCGCCCAGCAGCAGGCCCTGATCGAAGCCGCGCTGGAGATCGCGTATGTTGATCAGCCGCCGCGTGAGCTGCTCGAAACCGGCAAGGCCATGCTGGCTCAATGCACCGCGTTCGTTCGCGAAAAGAACCTGGTCACGGTGCCCGACGATCCCGTGAAGGTCATCGCGGTGCCGGAGTTCCAGCGCGGCGTGGCCGTCGCCTACTGCGACAGCCCCGGCCCGCTCGATAAGGGCCAGGACACCTTCTACATGATCTCGCCGATCCCGGCCGACTGGACCGACGAGCAGACCACCTCGTTCCTGCGCGAGTACAACAACCGCTCCATGCAGGAGCTGACGATCCACGAGGCCATGCCGGGCCACTACCTGCAGCTGGCCCACTCAAACCGCTACCCGTCGACCCTGCGCGCCGTGCTGGGCTCGGGCTCATTCGTCGAGGGCTGGGCCTGCTACGCCCAGGACGTGATGGCCGACAACGGCTACATGGGCGGCGAGCCGCTGTTCAAGCTGGTGCACCTGAAGTGGGTGTTGCGCATGGCCGCCAACGCCATTCTCGATCCGGCCATCCACATCGACGGCATGACCCGCGAGCAGGCCATGGAGATGATGGTCAAGGGCGCCTTCCAGCAGGAACGCGAAGCCGCCGGCAAGTGGGTCCGCGCCCAGCTGTCCTCGGCGCAACTGCCCACCTACTTCGTCGGCTGGGCCGAGCACCACGAGCTGCGCAAGGAGATGAAGCGCCGCTGGGGCGCCGACTTCGCCGAGCGGAAGTACCACGACATGGTGATCTCCTTCGGTTCGCCCTCTGGCCGCTATGTGCGCCAGCTTATGACCGGCGAGGCGATCGCCTAACTACGATTTCGCTGACTTGGTTCGGACGCGCCGGCTGCTAGAAGCGGCCGGCGCGTTTGCGTTTGGAGGTTACCCTGAACCCCTTCGATGTCGCCATCGTCGGCGCCGGCGCGGCCGGGATGATGTGCGCCATCGAGGCGGGCAAGCGCGGGCGCTCGGTGCTCGTGGTCGACCATGCGCGCGCACCCGGCGAGAAGATCCGCATCTCCGGCGGCGGGCGCTGCAACTTCACCAACATCCACACCTCCCCGGCCAATTTCCTCAGCCAGAACCCGAAGTTCTGCGTCTCGGCCCTGCGCCGCTACACGCCGCGCGACTTCATCGCCATGGTCGATCGCCACCGCATCGCCTGGCACGAAAAGACCCTGGGCCAGCTGTTTTGCGACGACTCGGCCAAGCAGATCATCCGCATGCTGCTGGACGAGATGGAGGCCGTCGGCGTCGAACTGCGCCTGCAGACCGCCGTCGACCGCGTGACCAAGTCCGACGCCGGTTTCGAGCTGGCCATCGGCGGGACCGTGGTCCGCTGCGCGTCGCTCGTCATCGCCACCGGCGGCAAGTCGATCCCCAAGATGGGGGCCACCGGCTGGGCCTATGAGATCGCCACCCAGTTCGCCATCCCGGTGATCCAGACCCGCCCGGCGCTCGTCCCACTGACCTTCGAG
>JANNVY010000030.1:0-2923 GCA_031408375.1 Pseudomonadota bacterium
GCGCCATGGTCGATCAACGCCAGGACGACGCCAAGGATACCGGGGGCTGGGTCGTTTCCGGCAAGGTGCGCGCGCGAGAGCATGACGGGGGCATCGAGATCGTCATCGACGGCCTGACCACCCAGGCGCGTTACTACAAGCCGCTGATCTACGAGTTCTTCCGCAAGCAGTGGCGCGGGGCGCGGCCGGCCTATGGCGACTTCTCGGTCGAGATCGTCATGGAGCACGTCGGCGATCCGCCCTGGATGGACCTCGACAACCTTGCCAAGGCCCTGCTGGACGGGATCAAGGGCTATGTCTTCCACGACGACGCCCAGGTGGCGCGACTGCTGGTCGAACGGCGCGAGGGCGAGCGTGAGCGGATCCTGATCCGCGTCGCGCCGCGCGGATAGCGCCTACGCCGCCCAGGGCTGCAGCGCCCCCCAGTAAAGCAGCATACCAGCCAGGGCCGCGAGGCTGAGCACGCCGGCGGTGTGGCGCAGCTTGCGCCAGACGGTCCAGCCGCCGCCGGACGCGCGGCTACCCTGCCAGGCGAAGGGGAGCAGCATGACGAGGGCGGCGGTCAGCAGCGCGCTGATCAGCCCCAGCCACGAGCCTGCCAGCACCAGTGGACCCGGCCAGTTGTAGAAGTAGCTGTTGTCGGCGCCGCTGGCCGACTGGGCCCAGGCCAGGAACAGGCCGGCGGAGGCCAGGAAGCCGACCGAGGCGCCCAGGAACAGCAGGTTGGACTGGCTCTGGGGCGCGGTGGGTCGAACGTCGCGTCCGATGCGGGTGAAGGCGCCGAAGATACCGATCAGGGCCGCCGCCAGCGCCAGGCCCAGCGCCAGATTCATGGTGTCCGCCGCTTTCAGCCACGGTGTCCGCTCGAAGGTCTGGGTGCCGGAAGCGGCGCGGAAGCTCACAGCCTTGCCGTTCTCGACCTTGAAGGTCAGGCGGTTGCGGCCGTCGGTGGTGACGAAGCCGTCCGGGCGGCCGTCGGGCACGTACTGACGGGTGATGTCGCCGGCGGAGACGAGCAGGTAGCCCTGGGGCGTCACCTTCACCGAGGCGCCGGAGAAGAACATGTACACGAAGCCTTCCAGCCCCGTGTAGGAGCGCCGCGAGCCTTGGAAGGCGCCGTCGTAGCGCCCGGCCTTTTCCTTCAGCCTGGGATCGGGGGGCAGCAGGGTCTCCCGCGGCGGGGCGTAGAAGCGCGCGATGATGTGGTTGGGGACGCGGTCGATCAGGGGCCGGCCGGTGTTGGTGTTGGTCGAGATGAAGATCCCCAGGTCCAGCTCGGGGATGACCAGCATGTTGGTGAAGTAGTTCGACAGCGCCCCGCCGTGGCCATAGGCGTTGTAGCCGCCCGGCATGGTCAACACCTGCAGCCCGTGCGCCCAGCCGTTGACGCCCGGGGGCTCACGCATGATGGGGGTGCGGAAGGCCTCGGCGGTGGCCGGCCCGTATACGATCTTGCCGTCGAGCGAGCCGCCCGCCAGCTGCATCAGCATGTAGCGCGCCATGTCCGGCGCCGTGGTCGAGATGGAACCGGCCGGGTCCATGCTGCCGAACTCAAATCCCGTGGGCTGGTAGCCCGAGCCGTCCCAGGCGAAGCCGGTAGACATGCGCCGCGCCAGGTCCGCCGGCATCGGCGCGGGGACGCCCGCGCGGGCGGGGTAGGGCTGGCGGAAGGTGGTCGAGGTCATGCCCATCGGGCCGAACAGATCGCGGTCGGCAAGCGTCTGGAAGTCCGGCGCTTGGGCCGAGCGGGCCACGGCGTAGCCGACCAGCGCCACGCACCAGTTGCAGTAGGTCGAGAACTGGCCCGGCTCGCGCACCCGGTTGGGTCGGTGGGCCTTCAGATAGGCTTCGATCGACGTGACCCGGTCTGGCTTGTCGGTGAACAGATGGCCGAGCGCCGTGTCCTCGAAGCCACCGGTGTGGGCCATCAGGTCGATGAGGCGGACCGGTTTCTTGAAGCCCTGGGCCGGGATCTGCATGTCGGCGGGCAGGTATTTGTTGACCGGGTCGTCCAGCTTCATGCGGCCGGTCTCGACCTCGCGCATCAGCAGGATCCAGGTAAAGGTCTTGGAGACCGAGGCGATGCGGAACAGGTCGCGGCTGGGGTCGACCGCCCGGTCGGCGGTGGCGAAGCCATAGCCCTTGATCAGCACTGGCTTGCCGCCCTGGACGATGGCCACGGTGGCCCCTGAGACGTGGTCAGTGGCCATGCCGTCGCGGACCACACCGTCGATGAAGGCTTCCAGTTCGGCGGGAGGGATGGGTTGGCCTGGCGTGAGCCGGCCGCCCGGGCGTGGCGCGATCGCACCTTGCGGGGCGGGGGCGACGCTGGCCATCGGGGCGGAGCGCGACGGCGCGTCGGCGACCTGGGCGATGGCGGGCGCGAACGCCGGCGCGAGCGCAAGCACCGAGGCAGCGATCACCGCCAGCAGCCTGGAAACCTTCATGACCCCAACCCCCGTATCCCGTTCGCCCCTCAGGGGGCGGTCTTGAAACTCAAGCCCGGCATCACGCGCTGCGCCTCGGCGCCAATGCGCACCTGGGGCTCGGACGGCGGCGCCATGCCGGTCTCGGTCTCCATGCGCGCCACGCAGGCCTTCGCCTTGTCGGCCAGGTCCGGGAAGTTGGTAGCCTTCGGCAGTGACTCCAGGACGCAGGCGTCGAAATAGGGATAGCGATTGCGCTCGCCGCAGCCGAAGGAAGACCGGTCGGCGCGGGCGGCGGTGATCAGCATGCGGTTGGGCCGCATCGCCCCGTTCATGAACACCCCGGAGAAACAGGCCGAGATCACGGCTACCGTGGGACGGGGCCCGCAGGCGCGGGTCAGCAGCTGGTCCAGACCCGCAGGGGTCAGCACCCCGTCCGGGCCGAAGACCGCGCCGCTCGGGGAGCCGTGGGAGGTCAGGTAGAAGAGGCAGCCGCC
>JANNVY010000031.1:0-15028 GCA_031408375.1 Pseudomonadota bacterium
CCCCGCCGGCCGCGCCATCGCGGTCGACCCGGCCTTCCACGGCTACGGCGAGCTCTATTGGTTGCAGGCCGAGGGCGGGAACCTGGCCGGAGCGATCGCCAGCTACCGCCGGCTCGCGGTTTCGCTGGACACCGGCGGGGCGATCAAGGGCGCGGTAAGGGCGGACCTCTACCTCGGCCGCGGCGAGGCGGCTGGGATTGAAGCCGGCCGGGTTCGCCACCCGCTTCGGATGTGGAGGTTGGTTCCGGCGGCCTAGCTTCGGCTGAGCCCGCCGAGGATTCCCCGCAGCAGGGCCCGGCCCAGGCCGCTGCCGACCGAGCGCAGCACCGACTTGCCAAACGCCTCGCCCATGCCCTGGCGGTTGGACGCTCGCGGCGCGGCGCGCGGGCGCGGTTCCTGGTAGCGTGGGGCCGGCCGCTGGGCCTGGCGGATCTCGCGGTTGGCTTCCTTCGCCGCCGCCTCGCGCGCCTTTTCGGCGGCGGTCTGCTGGGTGACGGCTTCGGCCTGGGCGTCTTCGGCCCGGTTGCGGGCGTTCAGCAGTTCGTAGGCTGACTCGCGATCGGTGGTGGTGTCGTAAAGGCCCCGGAGCGGGCTGGACGCGATCACCTGGGTGCGTTCGGCCGGCAGAATCGGGCCCAGCCGCGAGGCGGGCGGGCGGATCATGGTGCGGGCGACCACCGAGGGCACGCCCTTCTCGTCCAGCGTCGAGACCAGGGCCTCGCCGACACCCAGCTGCTGGATGGCTTCGGCGGTGTCGAAGGCGGGGTTGGGGCGGAAGCTGTTGGCCGCGGCCCGCAGGCCTTTCTGTTCGGTCGGGGTGTAGGCGCGCAGCGCGTGCTGCACCCGCGCGCCCAGCTGGGCCAGTACGGTGTCCGGCACGTCGGCGGGATTTTGCGTCACGAAGTAGATGCCGACGCCCTTGGAGCGGATCAGGCGCACGACCTGCTCGATCTTCTCCAGCAGGCCCCTCGGCGCGTCGCGGAACAGCAGGTGCGCCTCGTCGAAGAAGAACACCAGGCGCGGCTTGTCCAGGTCTCCGACCTCGGGGAGCTGCTCGAACAACTCCGACAAAAGCCAGAGCAGGAAGGTGGCGTAGACGCGCGGGGACTGGATCAGCCGGTCGGCTGCCAGGATCGAGACCAGGCCACGACCGTCGCCGCCGACCCGCATGATGTCCTCCAGCCGCAGCGCCGGCTCGCCGAAGAAGTGGCCGCCGCCCTGATCCTCGAGCGTAAGCAACTCACGCTGCAGGGCGCCGATCGAGGCAGGCGCGACGTTGCCGTACTTGAGACCGAACTCCTTGGCGTTTTCGCCCACGTGGGCCAGCACCGCATGCAGGTCGGCCAGGTCGAGCAGCAGCAGCCCTTCGTCGTCGGCGACGCGGAAGGCGATCGACAGCACGCCCTCCTGGACATCGTTCAGTTCGAACAGGCGCGAGAGCAGGGTCGGCCCCATCTCCGAGACGGTCGCCCGGATCGGATGGCCCTTCTCGCCGAACAGGTCCCAGAACACGACCGGCGCGGCCATGGGGGTCAGGTCCACGTCCATGCCCTTGGCGCGGGCAAGCAGCTTCTCGCTCGGGGTCCCCGGCACGGCGATCCCTGACAGATCGCCCTTCACGTCGGCGGCGAAGACGGGCACGCCGGCGTCGGAGAAGGCCTGGGCCATGATCTGCAGGGTGACGGTCTTGCCCGTGCCGGTGGCCCCGGCGACGATGCCGTGGCGGTTGGCCTTGTCCAGACGCAGCAGTTCGGGCGCCTCGGCCTTGCCGAGCACCACACAGCCATTCTCGATCGACTTCAGCGGCATGGTCGTCTCCGTAAAGGGGCCTGACGCCTTCCTAGACCCGAGCGCGGTCCGGACGCCAGCGCATTGACGCGAAGGGCCCGGCCCGCGACAAACGAGGTTATCCGGGAGGGACGGGCATGCAAGGCGCACACAGCGCGACGGGTCACGGCGGCGCGGACTCCACCGTCCGCAATTCGCTGGCGATCATGGCGGTCATCGCTGTGGGAGCAGCCCTGCACTGGCTGGCGGAAATTTTCACGCCATTGATCATGGCGATCTTCCTGACCTTCCTGATCGATGGTCTGTCGCGAGAGATCGACAGGCGCTTCAAGTTCCTGCCCGACGGCGCTTCGCTGCCGGTGGCCCTGGTGATCATCATCCTGGCGTTCGCCGGCTCTGTGTGGCTGAGCTACGTCGGGCTCGGCGGGTTCGTGAAGGACCTCACGAACTTCGCCCAGCAAGTCGACGAGCTGACGGCCAACGCTGCCGCCTCGATCGGCGCCAAATCCCCGCCCAGGGTCGCCGAAGCGATCGCGGGGCTGGAATTCAGCCAGCTGTCCGCGGCGGCGGGCACGCTCTTCAAGGGTCTGGGCGCGGCGGCCGGGGCCCTGTTCTTCGTGTTCTTCACCCTGGTCTACCTGGGCTTCCTGATTGCGTCGCGCGACAACGTCCGCCGCAAGATCGTGGTCCTGTTCCCTGAGCGGGAGGACCGCAAGGACGCCATGCACGTGTTCGACCGTGTGCGCCTGGGCGTCGAGGGCTACATCTGGGTGCAGACCATCACCGGCCTGATGATCGCCGCCGGCTGCTGGGCCGTGATGGAGATGGTGGGTCTGCACAACGCCCTGTTCTGGGCCTTCCTCATTTTCCTGCTGAGCTACATCCCGGTGATCGGCGGAGCGGTGGCCGGGTGCGGCCCGGCGCTGTTCGGCATCGTGCAGTTCGCGCCCAGCTACTGGCAGGCCATCGTGTTGTTCGCGGTGATCCAGACCTGGCTGTTCGTGATCGGCAACGTCATCCTGCCCAAGATGCAGGCGGACGATCAGAACATCGATCCGATCGTGGTGCTGCTCAGCCTGGCCTTCTGGGGTGCGATCTGGGGAGCGACGGGCGCCTTCCTGTCGACGCCGCTTACGGTGATGCTGATGGCCATCATGGCCGAGTTCCGCGGCTCGCGCTGGCTGGCTGTGCTGTTGTCGGCGGACGGCGATCCCTATCCCGACGATGATGATCCGCCGTCCCACGACCCGCCCGCGTTCGCACCCCGGCCGCCCGGAAAACCCAAGTCCGGCAAGCCGACTCGCAAACCTCCGGCCTGAACCTCGTCACCAAAGCGTGATCCACGGGACTTTAAATCCGCGAGCGCGTTCCTATCTAGCAACTGTCCGGGACAACCCTCCCCCCAAAGGTCCCGGGCGCGGCGCCTGCCACCGTCCCCCCCAGTACGGCAGGCGCCAAGACGAGCCTCCACCCCCCTCCCCCGGGGGTGGAACAGCGAGCCGCCGGACCCCCCCGTCCGGCGGCTTTTGCTTTTCCGGGCTCGATATCAGCTCCGCAGGGTTCCGTTCCCGGTTCATTTCCCCTATCGCGTCCGCGACAGTTGATCGCGGATAGAAGCCGACTAGGCTCGCCGCCAAAGACCTCGGGGAAATATCCTTCATGGCCGTCGCCGGCGCTCCCAACCTGAATCTCGCCACCCTCAAGAAGCTCTTCGCCAGGGCGCTTGCCAAAACCGCCGGCAAGTCCGGCGCTGCCAGCCTCGGCGCGCTGGAGCTTCAGTTCCTCGAACAGGCGCTGGAAGACTACATCGACGACGAAACGCCGGAACTTGGTCCGGAGGACCTCGCCAATGTGCTGGCGCAGTTCTGGCAGTACGCAGAGATGCGTCCGGTCAAGGCCGGGCCGATGATTCGGGTGCGCCCGGCGCTTTGCGTCGCGGGCAAACCCCTGACCTACGACCTGATCGAGATCGTCCAGGACGACGCGCCCTTCCTTGTGGACAGCGTCATGGGCGAACTGGGCGAGCAGGGCGTGTCGGTGCGCGCCATGTTCCACCCCATGCTTTCGGTCGACCGCTCATCCAAGGGCAAGCGTGGTGGCCAGGGCAAGCTGCGCGAGAGCACCATACTGGTGGTCGCAGATCCGCTCGGGGATGAGCGGCGCGACCTGGTCGTCGCCGGCCTGAACGCTTCCCTGGCCGACGTGCGTATGGCGGTGGGCGACTGGGAGTCGATGACCGCCATGATGGACCGGGCGATAGCGGGCCTGGAACGGGGCGCGGTGGGGATCGAGGCCGGTCTGATGGCCGAGAATATCGCCTTCCTCCGCTGGCTGCAGTCCGGCCACTTCGTCTTCCTGGGCGCCCGCGACTACGACTATCCCAGTGGCGCCGCCGCGTCGGAGACCGGCGCGCCCCTGCTTCAGGCCGGAAAGGGCCTGGGCGTGCTCCGCGACCCGAAACGACCGATCCTGCGCCGAGCCAATGAACCGGCGGTCCTGACCAAGCAGATGCGGCGCCAGATCGACCTCGGCGAGCCGGTGACCGTGGCCAAGGCCAACACCCGCTCACGGGTCCACCGCCGCACCTACATGGACTACATCGGCGTCAAGCGTTTCGGTCCGGACGGCAAGCCGACCGGCGAAGTCCGTTTCGTCGGCCTGTTCACCGCCGAGGCCTACGACCAGACCTCGTCAAACGTGCCGCTCATCCGCCGCAAGGTGGAGAGCGCGCTGGCGCGAGCCGGCAAGGCGCCCGGCAGCCACAGCGAAAAGCGGCTGCGCAATATCGTTGAGAACTATCCGCGCGACGAACTCTTCCAGATGACCGAGGACGAGCTGCTGCGCATCGCGCTCGGCGTCCTGCACCTGTTCGATCGGCCGCGGGTGCGCCTGTTCACCCGCCATGACCCGTTCGACCGTTTCATCTCGGTGCTCATGTACGTGCCGCGCGAACGCTACGACGCGGGTGTGCGTGAGCGGGCGGGCAACATCATCGCCAAGGCCTGGGGCGGCCGCGTGTCGGCGTTCTACCCCCAGCTATCCGACGCCCCGCTGGTGCGCATCCACTACATCATCGGCGTCACCCCGGGCGACCATCTGGAGCCGGACGAGCACCTCGTCGAGGCGGCGGTTTCGGAGACCAGCCGCAGCTGGAGCGAGCGCTTCACCCAGACCGCCCGCGACGGCGGCATGGTGGATGCGGAACTCGCGACCCTCAGCCACATCTGGGCCGAGGCCTTCCCGCTCGCCTATCGCGAACGCTACCCGGTCGCCGAGAGTCTCACCGACCTTGGCGTCATCGAGAATATCCTGGAGGGGGCGGTGCGCGTGCGCGCCTTCCGCGCGCCGGAGGATTCGGCGCTTGAATTTCGCTTCAAACTCTATCGCCGCGGAACCGAGGCCGTCCCGCTGGCCGACGTCGTGCCGGTTCTGGAGAATATGGGGCTCAAGGCGCTTGGGGAATACAGCCACTGCATCCGCCCCGCTGATGATCAGCCGCCGGTCTGGATCCACGAGTTCCAGCTCGAGGACCCGCGCGGCGCCGGCATAAGCTTCGACGCCGTCAGGGGGCCGTTCGAGACCGCCTTCGAAGCCGTCTGGTCGGGCCACACCGAAAGCGACGGCTTCAACCGGCTGGTGCTGGAACTGGGCGTGGAATGGCGCGAGGCGGCGCTGATTCGCACGCTCTGCCGTTACCGCCAGCAATCGGGGATGGATCCATCCCAGTCGGTGCAGGAAGAGGCGCTACGCGACCACCCGACGGTGTCGCGCCTGCTGCTGGAGCTGTTCAACGCGCGCTTCGACCCGGCCCGGGCCAATTCCACCGATGCTCGCGAGAAGCCCGTCGCCGTCATTTTCGACAAGATCACCGCGGCCCTGCAGTCGGTCTCCAGCCTGGACCACGACCGGGCGCTGCGGCGCCTGGCCCTGCTGATCCAGGCGATCAAGCGCACCAACTACTACCAGCGGGACGCGGCCGGCCGGCACAAGGCCTACATCTCGTTCAAGGTTGCCAGCCGCGAGCTGGCCGACCTGCCCCTGCCCAAGCCCTACCGCGAGATCTTCATCTGGGCGCCCCACGTGGAGGGCGTGCACCTGCGCTTTGGCCCCGTCGCGCGCGGCGGCCTGCGCTGGTCTGATCGCCGCGACGATTTCCGCACGGAAGTGCTGGGCCTGGTGAAGGCACAGCAGGTCAAGAACGCGGTCATCGTGCCGGTGGGCTCCAAGGGCGGATTCTATCCCAAGCAGCTGCCGCGCCCCGGCGTCGACCGCGACGCCTGGCTGGCCGAGGGCATCCGGTCATACAAGACCTTCCTCTCGGGCCTGCTGGATATCACCGACAACCTCGACGCGGCCGGCAAGGTCGTGGCGCCGGCCAATGTCGTGCGCTGGGACCAGGACGACCCCTACCTCGTCGTCGCCGCCGACAAGGGCACGGCGACCTTCTCCGACATCGCCAATTCGGTATCCGCCGACTACGGCTTCTGGCTGGGCGACGCCTTCGCCTCGGGGGGCTCGGTCGGCTACGACCACAAGGCGATGGGCATCACGGCGCGCGGCGCCTGGGAGGCGGTCAAGCGGCACTTCCGCGAGATGGGCAAGGACATCCAGTCCGAGCCCTTCACCGTCGCGGGCGTCGGCGACATGTCGGGCGACGTGTTCGGCAACGGCATGCTGCTGTCGAAGGCCATCAAGCTGGTGGCCGCCTTCGACCACCGCGACATCTTCCTCGACCCCAATCCGGACCCGGCGAAGTCCTGGGCCGAGCGCAAGCGCGTGTTTGACCTGCCGCGTTCCTCCTGGGCGGACTACGACAAGAAGCTGATCTCGAAGGGCGGCGGGGTGTTCTCTCGCGCCTCGAAGGAGATCCCGCTCTCAAAGGAAGTGCGCGAGGTGCTCGGGGTGACCGAGAGCGCCATGGCGCCGGCCGACCTGATGCGCGCCATCCTCAAGGCGCCCGTCGAGCTGCTCTACTTCGGCGGCATCGGCACCTACATCAAGTCGCCGATCGAGACCGACGCCCAGGCCGGCGACAAGGCCAATGACGCGATCCGCATTGACGGTCCCGAGATTCGCGCCAGGGTCATCGGCGAGGGCGCCAACCTGGGCCTGACCCAGGCCGGCCGCATCGCCTACGCCCGCTCCGGCGGCCGTCTCAACACCGACGCCATCGACAACTCCGCCGGCGTCGACACCTCCGACCACGAGGTGAACATCAAGATCCTGACCGGCCAGCTGGAAGCCAAGGGCAAGCTGACCCGCGACAAGCGCAACAAGCTGCTGGCCTCCATGACCGAGGACGTCGGCCACCACGTGCTGGCGCACAACTACGACCAGACGCTGGCGCTCTCGCTGCAGGAAGCGACCGCCGCCTACGACCTCGCCGCCTACGAGCGGTTCATGGTCAGGCTGGTCCAGGAGGGCAAGCTGGACCGCAAGGTCGAGGGCCTTCCCGGGCCGGTGGCTGTCGCCGAGCTCATCGCCGCCAAACAGGGCCTGTCGCGGCCCGAGCTGGCGGTGCTGACCGCCTACGGCAAGCTGGAGCTGTCGGACGACCTGGTCGATTCCCGCGCGCCGGACGATCCGTTCCATGAGGCGACGCTGAAGCGCTACTTCCCCAGGGGCCTGGCCTCGCAGGAAGCGGCGATGAAGAGCCACCGGCTGCGGCGCGAGATCATCGCCACGGTGCTGGCCAATGAAGTGGTCAACATGGCCGGGCCGACCTTCCCGGGGCGCCTGCGCGACGACGCCCAGTGCGACACCACGGCCATGATCACCGCCTTCGAGGCCGCCCGCCAGGTGTTCCGCCTCGACGAGGCCTGGCAGGCGGTGTCGGCGCTGGACCTGAAGATCCCGGCCGACGCCCAGCTGGCGCTCTATCAGGAGATCTCCCGCGTGGTGCGGCGCCAGACCTACTGGCTGGCCCGGCGCGTGCGCGGCAAGACCTCGGTTCAGACCCTGATCGACTCCTACCGCCCCGCCGCCGACGCCCTGCGCAAGGAAGGCGCCTCGATCCTCTCGACCTACGAGCAGGACGCGGTCATCCGCCGCGCCGCCGCCTTCGTCGAGAAGGGGGCTCCCAGGGCGCTGGCGGACTCGGTCGCCGTGCTGCGGCCGCTGACGGCGACCAGCGATGTCGCGGACCTGGCCAGGGCGGTGAACTGGCCGGTGATCGCCGCGGGCCGGCTCTACCACCAGGTGGGCGAGGCCCTGCACTTCGACCGCCTGCGCGCGGCCACCAGCATGTTGCCGATGGGCGACCACTACGAGGCGGTCGCCGCGCGCCGCCTGATCGAGGACCTGCTGACCGAACAGGCCCAGCTGACCCGGGCGGTAGCCAGGGGCTGCAAGGAGGCGGCCGGGAAAAAGACCGAGACTGCCGCCAGGGCGGTCACCGACTGGATGGCGTCGCGCCAGAAGGTGGTGGACCAGGCCCGCACGACCGTTTCGGAAATCGAGACCGCCGGCGACTGGACCTTCGCCAAGCTGACCATCGTCAATGCGGCGCTTCGCGAACTGGCGGCAAGCGCCTAGGCTCGCGGCACGCTCAGGCACAAACAGGGGGAGCCAGCGATGTCGGTGCGCAAGTTCCTCATCGTCGTCGACGACAGTCCGGAGTTCGCCGCCGCGCTCAGCTATGCGTGCCGCCGAGCGAAATCCACGGGCGGGCTGGTGGCCATGCTGCGCGTGCTGCAGCAGCCGGAGTTCGAGCACTGGTCGGGCGTCCGCGACGAGATCGAGCGCGAACAGCGCGCCGAGGCCGAGGCCCTGCTGCAGAAACTGGGCGCCGAGGTGCACGCTCGCACCGGCTGCAACGCCGAGTTCCTGATCGAGGTCGGCGACACCGTCAGCGCCATCAAGGCGGCCGTCACCAAGGACAACGACATCAAGATCCTGGTCCTGGCCGCCGCCACCGGCGGTCGCGGGCCCGGGCCGCTGGTGGCTTCCATCGCCAAGGAGGGCGTCGGCTTCGGGCGCAAGCTGCCGGTGACGGTGGTGCCGGGGGATTTGACCGAGGAAGAGGTCGAGGCGCTGGGATAGGCCCGCGTCGGCTTGACGGGGCGCACATCGGAGCGCTGGGTCTGAGCCATGCAGCTCTCCTTGCCCGACATCATGATCATCTACGTGCTCAGCGCGTTCGGTGCATTGGCGCTCTTCATCTGGCTCGGGTTCCAGATCTTCCGGCTGATGCGGCCGCCCGGCGGAGCGGTTGAGCCGCCCAAGGACTGACGCGCGCGCCTCCCGCCCGCTTGCGCATGGCGGTTGGTCGGGCCATTTGAGCCCCAGAAGCCTGAGCCAGCCATGTTCATCCAGACCGAACCCACCCCGAACCCCAACTCCCTGAAGTTCCTGCCGGGCCGCGATGTCTCGCCCGGCCAGACCCTGGAGTTCGCCACCCCGGACGAGGCGGTGCGCTCGCCGCTGGCCGAGGCGCTGTTCGACATCCAGGGGGTTGAGCGGGTGCTGTTCGGGCCCGACTTCATCGCGGTGTCGCGCAAGGACGATGCGCCGCGCGACTGGGACCAGATGAAGGCGCCGGTGCTGGCGGCGATCATGGATCACTTCGTGGCCGGCGCACCGCTGACCACAGATGGCGCCGCCGGTGCGCCCGCGTCCCCCGAGGGCGGCCACAACGACACCGTCTATGAGGGCGACACCGCGCAGGTCGTGGCCGAGATCAAGGACCTGCTGGACACCCGCATCCGGCCCGCCGTGGCCCAGGATGGCGGCGACATTGTCTTCGACCGCTTCGAGCCCGAGAACGGCACCGTATGGCTGCACCTGCGCGGCGCCTGCTCGGGCTGTCCTTCGTCGTCGGCGACGCTGAAGGCGGGTGTCGAGAACATGCTCAAGCACTACGTCCCGGAAGTGATCCGCGTCGAGCAGACGCTCTGATCGCATGATTATCCTGGCCATCGATACGGCGCTGGAAACCTGCTCCGCCGCCGTGCTGGACGGTGCCGAAGATTCTTGGCGGGTGCTGGCCGCGCGGTCGGAAGCGATGGCGCGCGGGCACCAGGAGCGGCTGGCGCCCCTGGTCGCCGAGCTGATGGCCGAGGCCGGGATCGGGTTCGACCGGCTGGACCGCATCGGGGTCACTATCGGGCCGGGGTCGTTCACCGGCCTTCGCGTCGGCCTCGCCTTCGCCAAGGGGCTGGGCGTGGCGCTGGACCGGCCTGTCGTCGGTGTCGGCACGCTCGCGGCGATGGGCGTGGGCACGACCGGCTTCGCGGCCGTGGCCGTCGACGCGCGGCGCGACCAGATCTATCTGCAGGCCTTCCGCGATGGCCAGCCGCTGGGCGCGCCCGAGGCGCTGGCGGCGGGCGACGCGGCGCGATGGTTGATCGACATTGATCCAGCCGGTCCCGGCCTGATCGTCGGCTCGGGCGCGGCCTTGCTGACCGGCGCCTTCCCGAACGCGGCGACGGATGCGCGCGCCGGCGCCGACCCGGTGTGGGTGGCGCGGCTGGCGGCTGCGGCCGATCCGGCGCCGCCCCGTCCCATCTACCTGCGCGCGCCCGACGCCAAGTTGCCGGCCTCGGCGCTGTCGGCCTAGGCTCCCCCCATGTCGATCCGTGAAGCCACCCCCTACGACGCCGACGCCATGGCGGCCGTGCATGAGGCCTGTTTCGAGCGGCCATGGTCGGCGGCCGAGATCGACCGCATGATGCTGGAGGGGTTCGGTCTGATCTGCGAAGAGGCCGCCGCCTTCCTGTTGGCGCGGGTGACCCTGGGCGAGGCGGAGATCCTGACCGTCGCCGTGGATCCGTCCTTCCGTTTCCAGGGCCACGGACGCCGGCTTGTGGAGGCCGCCGTCGAGGTGGCGCGCGACCAGGCGGCGGAGACGATCTTCCTGGAGGTCGCGGCCGACAACGCCACTGCCATCAGCCTCTACCATGCCGCCGGATTCCAGCTGGTCGGCAAGCGGCCCGGATACTACCACCGCGCCGAGGGCTCCTCGGCCGATGCCCTGGTGATGAAGCTGACGTTGCGCGCTTAACAGGAGGCTCCGGCGCCTCTACATTCCGCCGCCATGGACCGGATCGAAAAACTCTGCGTTGAGCGCGGCATGCGCATGACCGACCAGCGGCGCGTCGTCGCGCGGGTGCTGTCGCAGTCGCAGGACCACCCCGATGTCGAGGAGCTGTACCGCCGCGCCGCCGCGGTCGATCCGCACATCTCGATCGCCACGGTCTATCGCACCGTGCGGCTCTTTGAAGAAGCGGGTGTCGTCGAGAAACATGACTTCGGCGACGGCCGCTCGCGCTACGAAGAGCTCACCGACGACCACCACGACCACCTGATCGACACCAGGACCGGCAAGGTGATCGAGTTCTATGACGAGGAAATCGAGAAGCTGAAGGAAGCCATCGCCGAACGGCTGGGCTACCGGCTGATCGGCCACAAGCTGGAGCTCTACGGCGTGGCGTCGGGCGAGAAGAGCTGATGACCGACAGCGCACCCGAAACCGGGGCGCCGCTGAAGCGCCTGCACATCAAGACCTACGGCTGTCAGATGAACGTCTACGACAGCGAGCGCATGGCCGATGTGTTGAGGCCGCTGGGCTACGAGATGTCCGACCGGCCCGAGGGCGCCGACCTGGTGGTGCTCAACACCTGCCACATCCGCGAGAAGGCCGCGGAGAAGGTTTATTCCGAACTCGGCCGGCTGAAGGCGATGCGCGAGGACAAGATCGCCGCCGGCGGCGAGCGTTCTACCATCGTGGTGGCCGGCTGCGTGGCCCAGGCCGAGGGCGAGCAGATCATGATCCGCCAGCCGGCCGTCGACCTGGTGGTCGGCCCCCAGGCCTATCACCAGCTACCCGAACTGATCGCCCGCGTCGCCCGCTCCCGGGGCGAACGCCTGTCGGCGGACTTCGCGGCCGAGGACAAGTTCGACGCCCTGCCGGCCAAGCGCGGCGTCGACGGACCCATGGCCTTCCTGACGGTCCAGGAGGGTTGCGACAAGTTCTGCACCTTCTGCGTCGTGCCCTATACGCGCGGCGCCGAGTGGTCGCGGCCGGTCGCCGACATCGTGGCCGAAGCCGAGGGGCTGGCGGCCCAGGGCGTGCGCGAGCTGACCCTGCTGGGCCAGAACGTGAACGCCTTCAACGGCGCCGACGCGGACGGCGCGCCCTCGTCGCTGGCGGCGCTGGCGCGGCGGCTGGCGCGGGTCGAGGGCATAGCGCGGCTGCGCTACACCACCAGCCATCCGGCCGACATGGGCGATGACCTGATCGAGGCCCACCGCGACCTGCCGGCGCTCATGCCCTACCTGCACCTTCCGGTGCAGTCCGGGTCGACCCGGATCCTGCGGGCCATGAATCGCAAGCACACGGCCGAGCATTTCATCGCGCTGGTGGGGAAGATCCGCGCGGCGCGTCCCGACATCGCCCTGTCGAGCGACTTCATCGTCGGCTTTCCCGGTGAGACCGAGGCTGATTTCGAGGCGACCCTGGCGCTGGTGCGCCAGATCGAATTCGCCTCGGCCTTCTCGTTCAAATATTCGCGGCGCCCCGGCACCCCTGCCGCCGCCATGCCGGGCCAGGTGGACGATGCCGTGGCCGACGATCGCCTGAGCCGGTTGAATGCGCTGCTCGACGCCCAGCGGTTCGACTTCAACCGTTCCGTGGTCGGGCGCACGGCCGATGTCCTGTTCGAAAAGCCCGGACGGCAATCCGGCCAGGCGGTTGGCAAATCGCCCTGGTTGCAGGCGGTGCACGTCGATGACGCCGCCCATCTGATCGGTCAGATCGCGGCGGTGCGTATTGAATCGGCCGGGAACAACAGCCTGCGTGGCGCGCTGGTCACCCGCCAGGCCGCCTGAGCCCCTATATTCCCCCGATGTCACCCAGAGCCGAAGACTTCATCCCCCTGTCCGACATAGGCCTCCGCGCCGTCTCGGGACCCAACAGCCGCCACGCCGCCCTGATCGAGGATGCCTTCCATGTCCTGGTCGAGACGCCCGGCGGCGGCGTCTCCGTGCGCGGCGACGCCAAGTCCCGCGCCAACGCAAAGGAGGCGATCGCCTCGCTCGCTGCCCGCGCCGAGGCCGGCGCCGAGGTGACAGAGGCCGACGTGCGCCAGACGCTTTCGGCCGTGCGCGCCGGAAAGCCGGTGGCGGGCGGCACCCTGACGGTAGGCCGCAAGGGTCCCATCGCGCCGAAGACGGCGGCCCAGGCGCGCTACCTCGACATGCTGGATCGCTGCGAACTGGTGTTCGGCGTCGGCCCGGCCGGCACCGGCAAGACCTTTCTGGCAGTGGCCTACGGCGCGACCCTGCTGCTCAAGGGCGCGGTGGACCGGCTGGTGGTCACCCGCCCCGCCGTCGAGGCGGGCGAAAGGCTGGGATTCCTGCCCGGCGACATGAACGAGAAGGTCGATCCCTACATGGCGCCGATCTGGCAGGCCCTGGACGACATTCTTGGACCCGAGGCCGCGCGCCGCCGCCGGGACCGGGGCGAGATCGAGGTCGCGCCCCTGGCCTTCATGCGCGGCCGCACGCTGAGCCACTCCTTCATCATCGTCGACGAGGCGCAGAACTCGACGCGGCTGCAGATGAAGATGGTGCTGACCCGGATCGGCGAAGGCTCGCGCATGGTGGTCACCGGCGATCCGAGCCAGGTCGACCTGGTCAACCCGCGTGACTCGGGTCTGGCTCACGCGGTCGGTCTGCTCGCCGGCGTCGAGGGTGTGGACATGGCCATGTTCGAAGCCTCGGATGTGGTGCGCCACCCTATGGTCGAGCGCATCGTTCGCGCCTACGACGCCGACGCCGCCAAGGCCGCGAAGGCGCGCGAATGATCCATATCGAGGTCGAGGACGAAGCCTGGACCGCCGCCCGGCCCGACGCGGAGGCGGTGGTCCGCCGGGCGGCTGAGGCTGCGCTCAAGGCTGACTCCTCCGGCCTGGACTCGGCCGAAGTGACGGTGTTGCTCGCCGACGATGCGACCGTCGCCGACCTCAATATCCGCTTCCGCGACAAGCCGGGCGCGACCAACGTCCTGTCCTTCCCGGCGCCGGAAAGCGCCAGGCCGCACCTGGGCGACCTGGCCCTGGCGTTCGGAGTTTGCAGCGCCGAAGCGCAAGCCCAGGGCAAGCCGCTGGCCAATCATCTGTCGCATCTGGTGGCGCATGGGGTGTTGCATCTATTAGGATGGGATCACCAGTCGGATGACGAGGCCGAAGCCATGGAACGGCTCGAACGCGAAATCCTCGCCGGCCTGGCTATTCCGGACCCCTACGGTCCTTAAGGAACGACTACCCCCATCATGTCCAGCGACGGCCCACCCAGCTCTTCCCGACCGAAGCGATCGGTCATGGACATGTTCGCCTGGCTGGCGGGCGACCGCGCCGAGGAGCGCGACGCCCCCACCGGGATCGAGGCCGCCGCCGAGGCCTTCCAGGACCTTCGCGTCGATGACGTGATGACGCCCCGTGCGGACATCGTGGCGGTGGAGATGTCGGCGACTCTCGGAGAGCTGCTACGCATCTTCGTCGACAGCGAGCATTCGCGCCTGCCGGTCTATCGCGAGACCCTGGATGAGCCCCAGGGCGTCATCCACATCAAGGATGTGGTCCGCCTGCTGGTCCCCGACGCCAACGGCGTGGCGGCGCCGGACTGGAACGAGCCGGTGATCTACCGACTGAAACGCGACGTGCTGTTCGTGCCGCCGTCCAAGCGCTGCGCCGACCTGATGCTGAAAATGCAGGCCTCGCGCCTGCACATGGCCCTGGTGATCGACGAGTTCGGCGGCACCGACGGCCTGGTCACCCTCGAAGACCTGATCGAGTCCGTGGTCGGCGAGATCGAGGACGAACACGACGCGGCCGAGGCGCCCAGCCTGGTCTCCCGGCCCGGCGGGATCATCGAGGCGGACGCCCGCACGCCGCTGGAAGAGCTGGAGACGGCGCTGGAGGTGGACCTGTCGTTCGAGGACCTGGAGGAAGAGGTCGACACCGCCGCAGGCCTGGTCACGGCGCTGGCCGGCCGCGTGCCCCAGCGCGGCGAAGTGGTCTCCCACCCGGCCGGTTTCGATTTCGAGGTGATGGACGCGGATCCCCGGCGGGTGAAGCGTCTGCGCATTCGCCGCCGCGACGCAGGCCAGCCCGCTGAATGACGGCCCCGGCGTGATCCTCGCGGCCTTCGACAGCCTGACCGGTTGGAAGCGCAAGCTGGCGACCAATGGCCTGGCGCTCGCGGCGGGCGTGCTGGCCGCCCTCGCCCACCCGCCTTTTGG